>JAGQPV010000075.1 GCA_020426545.1 Planctomycetaceae bacterium | reverse complement strand
TTCGGGAACCATGGGCATGTAGACCGTGACCCGGTCCCCCTTGCCGATCCCCAGCGACTTCAGGGTGTTGGCGAGCCGACAGACATCCCGATGCAGGTCGGCATAGGTCAAGACGCGGGTATCGCCCGGCTCGCCTTCCCAGATGATGGCTGCCTTGTTCTTCCGCCAGGTGGTCAGGTGGCGGTCGAGGCACTGGTACGAGGCATTCAGTGTGCCGCCGCTGAACCACTTCGTGTCCGGCATATCGCCATCGAGCACGGAATCGAACTTGTCGAACCAGTCGAGATTCTGCTCGGCCAGTTCACCCCAGAAGCCGGCGGGATCGTCTTTCGCCCGCTGCCACATCTCCTGGTACTGTTCCATACTGCTGATGTTGGCGGCCTGAGAGAACTCAGGCGAAGGAGGGAAGGACCGGCCTTCCTGCATCACGCTTTCGATACTGTCGCTGCTCATGCTGCGGTTCCTCGTACTCCGACGACATAATCCTGCCGCCAGCAGATGCGTAAAGTGGCGCAACAGCCACCTGCGTTCCGCGTTCCAGCGACTGGCTGGAACCCGTTCGGCAGCACTGCGGGGCGGGTTTCTGACAGACACGCCACATCAGCATGAGTGGCGAGTACCCGGACGAGGCAGACATGCAGCAGGCAGGAGCGCTGTGCCAGCCATGCCGGGATTGCTGCCTGTGGCCTGTCCGCGGGAAGCGGACGCTACAGCTGCACAGGCAGACCCGTATCAAAGGGGTTTCGGGACTGATCTTAAACCTGCCCTGGGCAAACTGCAACAGGGCGAACTGTCAGTCGGAACGTGACTGACCTTTGGTTCATGTCCGTCTGGCCGGCTGCGGAATCTGAGCGGAGTCTGCGGCGGGAAACGGCTGTGCGGGCCGCCGGACTGCAGGCAGCTTCCCTGGCGATCCGCCGCTGAGAGTTCCGGCCGGCAGCGAATTTTTTCAGTGAGTGCGTCCGATTGTGGTGAGAGTTTCCCGGGAGGCGGCAGTCCTTCTGCCTGGATTCACCAGAGCTGCATGTCGTGGCATCGTACACCTGGCTGCGGTATGGTAGGCAGATGGTCTGGCATGTGGGGCCGGAAGTCGCTTCAGTCAGCAATTCGGCGGTGTGGCGGCCTGCCGCTTGAAATCACGCGGCTGATGGCGTGTTCCGCTCTGCCACAGCGAGTTCCTTCCGCCCCGGTGACTGCCCGCTGAACCGCCCACTTCCGGGAGCAGGGCGGTTAGTTTCGGGCGCATGCCGGGGGCTGCATGCCGTTTGCTGACTTTCCGAAATATCTTTCTTCCGCGAATGCGAGGGGCCAACCAGCCATGATCGCGATCAAACAGATTCTGCTGCCTGTGGATTTCAGCGAGCCGGCTCTGGAGGCGACCCGTTACGCACTGGAGCTGGCGGAACGATTCTCGGCCACATTGCACCTGCTGCATGTGATTGAAGACCCGGCAGTGTATCTGCCCATGTTCGAGAGTTATCCGCTGCCCAGCCGGGAAGAGTTCAACCAGTATGCCCAGACCCGGCTGGAGAACTGGATTCCGGAATCAGATGCGCAGAAATGTGCCATCGAGCGGCACTGGGTCCACGGGACACCTTTCGTGGAGATTCTGAAATTCGCCCGGACGCAGAACGTGGATCTGATTGTAGTCGGCACGCATGGTGCCGGAATGATTCGTCATCTGCTGCTGGGCAGTGTGGCGGAGAAGGTCGTTCGCAAGGCGAGCTGCCCGGTGCTGACGGTTCGCCCGGACGGGCACCAGTTCGTGCATCCGGTGGATGCGGACGAAACGGATGCAGCCACGTAGTGAGTACCAGGTAAGTGAATACGAGCCACGGGACGGACAGTTCACCGTTCTCCCTGATTCGACCGTTTCCCGTTGGCGTCCTTCTTCGGTGTGCAGTGCGGCGTACCAGTCATGCCGGCTGCGAAATGGCCTGCCCTGACACCTGTCAGAAGCAAAGAACTTTATGAGCAACGTACTGCATGACGAATCGGCCGTATTGCGGCAGGAGCGGGTGCAGGCGTGGGGCCGGCTGCTGGCTGTGGTGCTGTTTGTAGCCACGTTATTTGTGCTGTCACCGGAACCGGATCAAATACGGGCCAGCCGGCTGGCTGCCGTAACAGTGCTGATGTCGGTCCTGTGGCTGACACAGGCAATCCCCATTGCAGCCACCAGTCTGATTCCGCTGGCCCTGTTTCCGCTGCTGGGGATTGCGACGGCCGAGGCAACCAGCAAGGCGTATATCAACCGGAATGTGTTTCTGTTCCTGGGCGGGTTTGTGATCGCCCTGGGAATCGAGAAGTGGGGGCTGCACCGGCGGCTGGCCCTGTCGATTGTGTGTCTGATTGGCAGCAGTCCCCGGCGGATCGTGCTGGGTTTCATGCTGGCGACGGCTTTCCTGTCGATGTGGATCAGCAATACCGCCTCCACCCTGCTGATGCTGCCCATCGGCCTCGCCCTGCTGTCGTCGCTGCGGGAGACGGGGCAGGAAGCAGAAATCGAAACGTCCGCAGACAGCCCGCCGCGTGCCGCTGCGGAACCCGCCCGACAGGAAGCGACAGATCAGCCGGCCGCGCCGACTGCGGATTTACCGGAAGACACGACTCCTGAACCGCTGGTGCGGCTGGGAATCGCCCTGATGCTGGGAATTGCCTGGTCGGCCAGCCTGGGAGGTATGACGACGCTGGTCGGCACGCCCACCAACGTGGCCTTTGCGGAAATCTGGGACCGGACGTTTGTCAATCCACCGCACGCACCGGGAGGGTCACCAGCTGCTTCTTCCCCGGGCGCAGCCGCAGGCTCGGGCGCAGCCGCAGGCCGGGGACAGAGCGAGACAGAGGTCGGGCTGCGCGCGCCGGAACTTTCAGCAGGTACGTGGATGACCGGCTTTGTGCCCATCGGAGCGGTACTGCTGCTGTGTGCCTGGGGTGTGCTGGTCTGGCGTCTGCTTCCCCTTCCCGGAGCCAGGAGGTTTGGTCGCCGGTTTTTCCGCGAGCGGCTCAAGGCCCTCGGTCCGCCTCGCGGAACAGAAATTCTGATGGCCACGGTATTCGCCGTGACTGCGGTGCTGTGGGTGACCCGGCGAGCGGTGCGGGTTGGCTCGGTGACATTCATGCCCGGCTGGTCGGATCTCCTCCGGGAGCCACTGGCTGCCCACGGAGTCGCTGTCTCGGGAATTCACGATTCGACTATCGCCATGCTGATGGCCGTGCTGATGTTTTTCATCCCCGCCGGGCGGGACCGCCGCGGGCAGCGGCAGTTTCTGATGGACTGGAAGACTGCCGAACGGCTGCCGTGGGGTATTCTGCTGCTGATTGGCGGTGGTTTCGCTCTGGCCAGTGCGTTTTCCTCCACCGGGCTTTCCTCCTGGATCGGGACGGAGTTTGCCGCTGTGGTTGCCGGGTGGCCGCTGTGGATGCTGGTGGGAGGCACCTGCCTGCTGCTGACCTTTCTGACCGAACTGACTTCCAATGTGGCGACAGTCAGTACGCTGCTGCCGGTGCTTGCATCGGTCTCGGTTCGTCTGGAAATTGATCCACGGCTCATCATGTTCCCGGCGGCGATTGCCACCAGCTGCGCTTTCATGCTGCCGATTGCGACACCACCCAATGCGATCGTTTTTGGTTCCGGCAGAGTGCCCATGGGGGCGATGGTGCGGACCGGCCTCGTGTTGAACCTGGTCTGCGTGTTCGTGCTGACAGCCGCCACGTTCGGCCTGCTGGTGCCGCACTTCGGCATCAATACCCGGAGCATGCCCGCCTGGGCAGATCCCCCGGCAGCAGCTGCGCAGAAAACTCCGCAGCTGCCGGCTACTGATTCCTCCATACCCGTCAAGGCTCCCTGAGCCAGTGCAGATTTTCAACTGGAGTCCCGCTGAATGAAGAACATGTTTCAGGTACCTGTGGACCGCCCCGCACCCCTTCGCAGCTGCCGGTTAACCTGCCTGCCCGCCGTTTCACGGGGGCTGTTGCCGCTGGCTTTCCTGCTGCTGCCGCTCATGTTGACCGCTCTTTCCGCGGCGGAGACTGCCACGGAAGCAAAGCCGGCGAAGCCCGCCGCCACTGCAGAAAAGCTCGACCTGCGGCTGACTCTGCCGCCCGTCATCGATGCTGTGGCCGGTCTGGAAACCCGCATCGTGTACGACAATATCATTCTGTCGGAAGAGGCGGGGAAGTATCGCTATGAAGTGAAGTGCGAACCTGAACTCGGCGGGCAGTCAGCCGAGGAGCGATGGTGGAAAGCGGTGCCGGTTCCGGGTGACGTCGGCCGGCATAAGCTGACCGTCCAGGTTCTGGATGAGGCGGGAAAGCAGCTGGCACAAAGCTCCTGCGTGCTGAATGTTGTGCCGGCCGATGCCGGTAAGGGAAAACCGGTCCGGCTGCTGATTGTGGGCGACAGCCTGACTCATGCCACCATCTGGCCCAACGAACTGGCGCGGCTGCTGTCGGAACCGGGGAACCCGCAGTGGACCATGCTGGGCACACATCGGCCATCCTCAGCTGCCGAAGGCGTGGCCCACGAGGGCTATGGCGGATGGACCTGGTCCCGCTTCGTCTCCCAGTATGAGCCCAACCCCGATGGGACGTATCGCAAGAGGAGCAGTCCGTTCGTCTACCTCGGCGAAGACGGTAAACCGGCCCTCGATCTGGCCCGGTACTTCCGTGAGGAATGCGACGGAAACAGGCCGGATGTGGTGGTCTTTCTGCTGGGCATCAACGACTGCTTCGGAGCGGACCCGCAGGATCCGGATCCCCGAATTGACGGGATGTTCGAGCACGCCGACACGCTGCTGAAAGCCTTCCGGAAAGAGGCTCCCCAGGCATTGCTGGGAATCTGCGTGACCCCTCCGGGAAACAGCCGGGAGTCCGCATTCGAATCGAACTACAACGGGCGGTACCCCCGCTGGGGCTGGAAGCGGATTCAGCACCGGCTGGTCGAGCGGCAGCTGGCCTTGTTCGGCACGGAGGACGCGGCGGGAAAACGGCTGTCGCTGGTGCCGATTGAACTGGGCGTCGATCCGCAGGATGGATATCCGGACAACAACTCGGTCCACCCGAATGCCACCGGTTACCGCCGCATCGCCACCGATATTTATGCGTGGCTGAAAGCCCGTCTGGCCGCGGGAGAGATTGGCGAATGACCGGTCGGTTCGGCTCTGGGCGCGGCTCGGGGCGGACAGGCTGCAGGCCGTGAGCTGTGCGGGTCGCGGAACAGGTCGGCCGGTGAACTGCCCGACATCACGAAACGAGCCGGACCGGGAAAAGCCCGGTCCGGCTGTTGAATCACAGAATTCTGTTCTGTCCCGCATGGGATGCAGCTGGTCGGGTGGTGTGGCCGGCTACTTCCGCTGTCACAGAATCATTCGCCGTAGAACTTGGTCAGCTCTTCGCTGATCAGCGGTTCGGTAATCGAATCGCTGGCCAGGCGGACGCGGAACCGATGGTTGCCGCTGGCCCGACCGCGAACCTGCACGCGGAACAGGGCGGTTTCGCCGGGCGGAAGCTCATTCAGTGACTTGAAGACCACGAGGCCATTCTCAGCAATGTGATCCGCGGGGCCGGTTGCTTTCACAAAATCGACGCCCTGGGGCACTTCGCAGGAGATTCCCACGTTCTGAGCGGCCTTGCTGCCTTCGTTCTTCACGCGGACTTCGTACATCGTGTCGGCCCCGATTTCCACCGGGTCGTCCAGATCGACGATTTTCAGCACCAGCGAGGCGGTACCATCCACTTCCGTGGGCAGCCTGGTTTCGGCCCGGCTGCCATGCTCGGAGATGGCACCGGCCAGGTGTACATGCTTGCCGACCTGTTCGGCCGCCAGCTCGACATGGCAGGCGACTTTCTGGCCCGGCTCGAGGCGTCCGACAAACCAGTCGATGGTGCGGGTTTCCTCGTTGTACTTGCCGGCCCGGTCAGCCGTGATGAACCGGAAACCTGCCGGCACCCGGTACAGTGCACGCACGTTGTTGGACGCGGCCGCTCCATCGTTTTCAATGGTCATTTCATAACGGGCACGACGGCCGATATACCGCAGCCCCGGGCCATCCAGTGCGACCTTCAGGCTGGGAGCAATGACGGCCACCGTGGAGGATGTCGTCTGAGCGAGTACATCGTCTGCCGAAACCCGGACGGAAATCTTCTGACTGCCACCGCCGACTGCCGACAGCGGCAGACGCACCATCCGCGTCTCACTGGAATTCAGCGAACCGATATTGATGGACAGCCGCTCGCCGCGGGCATGCTCCAGTCCGGAAGTCAGGACCGCCTGCACGGTCACATTGGTCGCCACGCCCGTTCCCGGGTTGGAGACGACGATCGTCTGGGAGGCCGGCTCGCCGATGTTGACTTCGGTCGGACCGTTGAGGGCCACCTTCAGCAGCGGCTCCTGTGCGGTGAAGCTGGCACTGGCGACACCAGTGAAGCGGACATAGGCCGTCGTATTCAGCGGACCTCGCTGTGCCGGAACCAGTGTGATCTGAACGATCTTTTCTGTTCCCGGAGCAAGCGTCTCGAACGACCAGGAGACATGGTCCTTGTGGTCGGTCGGCTGGGGGCTGGCGTCGGTCAGGCGGACATTGGCCGGAAACCATCCATCCACCACAACGTTCCCGGCGGGAATCTGACCGTTGTTCGTAACGACGAGTTCGACTTCACAGGGGCGACCGACGTTCACCGGTCCCCGGCTCCGCCACTGAACAGTGACCGAGGGGGTCTGCGGGCCATCCGGTCCCTGTCGCACGCCCTTCAGAGAGGACGGAGCGGCCTCATCGGCGGCGGTGGCTGCTGCCGGGACGACAGTCCTGTCGATCTTGTTCCGCTCGCCAGCCGGAGCAAAAGGCGACGTGTTGTCGGCAGTCACGGAAATCTGCTGGATTTCGGCGCTGCTGCCGCTGTCTTCCTGCTGGAAGCGGGCATGCACCAGCGGCGACTCGGATTTTTCATCGATGCCACCGGCAGGCTGCACGGCATAATCCCGCCGCATGGCGGGCACGGTGCCGGGCTGGCCGCTCAGAGGAAACGTATTCCCCTGTCGCAGTGCCTCGGGCCGAATCAGCCGGCGGATGCGGGGTGAATCGGCGGATTCCGTCTCGGCGATGCTCGGTTGTGTGGCCGAGCCTCCGTTACGCGAGAAGTACTGTCTGGAGGTCTTTGCCTGCTCCAGTTCCTGGAGGCTGCTGTCCTGTGCGACGGCCGGGCTGAGCAGAGCAGCTGCCAGTCCGAAAGTCGCGAGCAGGTGTGTCCCAACTCGCATGGCGATCTCCTTCATCGTCTCACGTGCGATCGCCGAGAGCTGCAGAGAGGCACACAGAATGGTGGGCAGCTCATGCGGAGCGATCAGAAGAGAATGTGATTCTTCTCGTGGTATCGGTTGTCCGGGGCCTGCGGGTTGACAGGAATATGCGGATTCCTTCGCAACTTTCCGGTTAATTTCCGGAATGCATCCACCTGTTGCTCATGCCACAGGTGTACGCTCGCAACGAATTTCCTCCGGGAACCGCGGCGGACGGACTGCAAACTGGCCGTACTATGGCAGATACGGGCTTCCGGCAGTCTTCCGGCAAATTCCGCACCTGGCGGCTCCTGCCGACGGGCAGAAGGCGCAGACAGCCATCCCGTAACCTGTTATGACAGCGACCAGTGAAGCGGATACGCAGGCAGCGGCGTTTCAGGAAAGAAACCTGCCCGCCTGACGGACGGCTGACAGCCGCAGAATCGGGTTTCTGCCGGTTGCCGATTGACGGAACTGGGGACGCGGCGACGTCCGGAGAGCTGTGCCCGTCCGCCGATGGAATGACACTGCAGGCAGGGAGCCAGGCATGGGTGTACCAGTTTCTCAGATGTGGACAGTGGCCTCCTACGTGTTAGGCCAGCGACTGCGCGGGGTTCGCCGCTATCCCCTCGTGCTGATGCTGGAACCGCTGTTCCGCTGCAATCTGGCCTGTGCCGGCTGCGGAAAAATTCAGTACCCGGCCGATATCCTCCGAAAAAATCTCTCGCCGGAGGACTGCTTTCGTGCGGTCGACGAATGCGGTGCCCCCATGGTGTCCATTCCCGGTGGAGAGCCGCTGCTGCACCCGCAGATCGACGAAATTGTCGATGGGCTGGTGGCCCGGAAGAAGTACATTTACCTCTGCACCAACGCCATTCTGCTGGAAAAGCACCTGCACCGGTTCAAACCGAGCAAGTACCTGACATTCTCCATTCACCTGGACGGACTGCGGGAAGAGCACGACGAAGCCGTCTGCCGGGAAGGTGTGTACGACGTGGCCATTCGGGCCATTCGCACGGCTGTCGAGCAGGGATTCCGCGTGACGACGAACACAACCGTGTTCAACAACGCCGATCCCGGGCAGGTGCGGAAGATGTTCGACGTGCTGATGGAACTGGGCGTGGAAGGCATGATGGTTTCCCCCGGTTACCCGTACGAAAAGGCCCCCGATCAGGCGCACTTCCTGCATCGCCGGCAGACGGTGGATCTGTTCCGGAGGATTCTGGGCAAAGCGAAGAAGAGCTGGCGGTTCAATCAGTCGCCGCTGTTCATGGAGTTTCTGCAGGGCCGGCACGAGCTGGAATGCACGCCGTGGGGCAACCCGACCTACAACATTTTTGGCTGGCAGAAGCCCTGTTATCTCATGCAGGAAGGCTACTGCGAGACCTTCGCCGAACTGCTGGAAACCACCCGCTGGGAGAATTACGGCAGTGCCAGCGGCAACCCGGGCTGCACGGACTGCATGGTGCATTCCGGTTACGAGCCAACTGCGGTCACGGAAACTTTCGGCTCGCTGAAAGGCCTGTTCCGTACGGCCCGGGCCGTGCTGTCGGGTGATTCCAGTGCGGAACCGGACACCGCTTTGCCCGTTCTGCCGCAGTCAGCCAGCCAGAGCAGCCCGTCCACGGGGCGGAGCTGTTCCGTGCCCGAGGAAAAGCGGGTGCTGGTCGAGTTGACCGTCGCTGAAGGAACCCCCACGCGGGAAGCTGTCGCTGCCAGTCTCCGCACGGACGGGCCGCACGCCGGGCCCGCTTCCAGAGATTCGGCTGCCCCGCAGGAAAAGCCCCTGCAGCCAACCGAACGCTGACCGCTGCAGCCACCGGCCAGAGGTCGCCTGTTTCCGGCCGCCTCGCGACAGTGGAATTCCTCTCCGATACCCTGCTGCCATCTCCTGCGGTGGCCAGGCAGGGCCTGCGCGCATTCGACACCCGGCGGAAGCCACGATATCCTCCATGCGGTATGTATCAGATGTACCATACCGGGTCGGGACTGATCGCGTAGCAGCAGAGGGGCAGGAGAATGGCCGAAGCATTGCCACTGGCGGGGAAAACGTGCTGGATAACCGGATCGTCACGCGGGCTGGGGCGGGTGATGGCGGAAGCCATCTGCCGCGACGGCGCCCGGGTGGCCGTACATGGTACCCGGCCGGACAGCCCGAAGACGTTCGGTGAAGGCGAATCGATGCAGCAGGTTGCGGCGGATATCGCTGCAAAACACAGCGGCGAGGCCATGGCGGTGTGGGGCGACCTGACCCGTCCCGAAGAAGTCGCCCGCTGCGCCGCCGAAATTCGCGGACAGTGGGGACAGATTGATCTGCTCGTCTGCTGTGCGGGAGGCGATATCGGGGCTGCCGGAACTGCCGTGGGCAAAGGTGGACGGCCCGAGAACGACGACTGTCTGTCGATTGAGCTGGACGACCTGCAGAGCGTTCTCGACCGCAATCTGCTGTCCGCCATTCTGTGCTGCCGGGAAGTGGCGCCGGAAATGATTACCCGCCGACAGGGCCGGATCGTGACCATCGGCAGCATCGCCGGTTGCTTCGGTCGTCCTTCCGGCTCGATCTACGCCGTGGCCAAGGCGGCCGTTCACGAATACACCCGTTGTCTGGCCGAGCAGCTCCGCCAGCACTGTATTCAGGTCAACTGTGTGGCTCCCGGTGGCACGGTGACCGAGCGGTTCCTGCGGATTCATGAAGTCGATCAGGAGCGAATGGCAACCAGCGGCACGCTCGACCGTTACGGCCGGCCGGAAGAAGTAGCCGATGTCGTGTCGTTCATGCTGTCGCCCGGCTCCCGGTTCATCAGTGGTCAGGTCATCCGGGTGGATGGTGGCGGCCAGACGTTCCCCTGCTGATGCTCCGGTGCCATGGCGGAAAGCCCTGAGCCCCGCGGAGTCTGGTCAACGTTATCACGACAGTTGTCTTGACGTGTATTGTTGTGACGGGTAAAATTCGGCCATGGTACAGAGAAAAGAGCAGAACTCGACCAGTGAGAAGCAGCGATTCGACTCTCTGGAACAGGAAGCCTTTCTGAATCTCTGGCGGACGTACGACCGTCTCAAGGAGCTGGAAGACAGGGCTTTCGCCAGGGTGGATCTCTCGGCACAGCAGTACAACACCCTGCGGCTGCTGCGGTCTGTTGCTCCCGACGCCATGCAGACGCTGGACCTCGGCAGCCGGCTGATCTCCCGCGCCCCCGATATGACGCGTCTGCTGGACCGTCTGGAACGCCGCGGCCTGCTCAGCAGAGAGCGTCGACCGGAAAACCGGCGGGTGGTGGAGGTGCGGATCACTCCGGAAGGGCTCGCTCTGCTGGACGATCTTCAGGCTGATGTTCAGGAATTCCACCGCGAACAGCTGGGTCACCTGGATGAACAGTCGCTGCGGCAGCTGGTCGATCTGCTTCACCGGGCACGGCAGCCGCACGAAGTGCCCGGCAGGCGTTCATTCATCGATGAGTCTCCCTGAACGATCTCCGAAATTCTCGGGAAACAGTAAGGACGGCCGGTCATGCAGCTGAACGAATCTCCGAATGTCGTGGTGATTGGCGGCGGTCCCGCGGGAGCGACTGTCTCCACACTGATTGCCCAGCAGGGGTACCGCGTCGAGCTGTTCGAACGGGACCGCTTCCCCCGGTACCACATTGGCGAATCGCTGATTCCCGAAACCTACTGGGTTCTCAAACGGCTGAACATGCTGGAGAAGATGAAGGCCAGCCCTTTCATCCACAAGTACAGCGTGCAGTTCGTCAACGCCTCGGGCAAGCAGTCGGCGCCGTTCTACTTTCACGACAATAAGCCCCACGAATGCTCCCAGACGTGGCAGGTGCAGCGCAGCGAATTCGACGTGATGATGCTGCAGAACGCGGCGGAACACGGCGTGGGAGTGCATGAAGGCGTGCGGGTGCTCGATGTCCTGTTCGAGGGCGACCGTGCCACCGGCGTGCAGATTGTCGATGAGGAAGGCACCACGCGGGAAATCCGGGCCGATGTGGTGGTCGACGCCAGCGGGCAGAGTTCCATGCTCATCAACCGGTTCAAGCTGCGGGTTCCCGACCCTGAACTGAACAAGGGAGCCATCTGGGCCTATCACAAAGGGGGCTATCGGGACAACGGCAAGAATGAAGGCGCGACGATCGTGCTGTCACTGCAGGACAAGCAGGGCTGGTTCTGGTACATCCCGCTGCATGACGACATCGTCAGCGTGGGGGTGGTGGCCGACTTCGACTACCTGTTCAAAGGACGGGAAAGTCACGAAGCAACTTACGCGGCCGAGATGGAAAAGTGCCCGGCCGTGAAAGAACGGATTGCCGCAGCGACCCGCGTCTCTCCCGTGAAAGCCACGAAGGACTACACCTACCGGGCCAGCCAGGCCGCCGGCGAGGGCTGGGTGCTGGTGGGAGACGCCTTCGGATTCCTCGACCCGCTGTATTCTTCCGGCGTGCTGCTGGCTCTGAAGTCGGGGCAGCTGGCGGCCGATGCCATTGTGGAGGGGCTGCGGAAGGGCGATACGTCACAGGCCCAGCTGGGTAACTGGGAGGCGGGTTATGTGGAAGGCATGAACCGCATGCGACGGCTGGTGTGCGAATACTACGATGGCTTCAGCTTCGGGCAGTTCATCCGCCGGTTCCCGGAGCACCGGGGCGGCATCACCGACCTGCTGATCGGTGATCTGTTCAAGCCGGAACTCGACCAGGTATTTGCGGACATCGATTCGCTCAAAGCGGAGCAGGCGGCCTCTTAGTCCTGCAGGTCAGGCTATTGCGGCCCTGCCGGGATTGGACACCCAATTCTGTTACATCGCTGTACTGGAAACTGGATTGACCACCCTGCAGACAATGCCCAGGCCACACTCAGCCTGACAGGCCGCCGGGGTGGACCATCAGGAAGCGGTGTTCGTGCGGGCGATAGAATCCGTCAATCCGTTCCCGCACGGTAAAGCCGAAGTTCTGGTACAGCTGCACCGCTGCTGAGTTCTCCGGATCCACCGTCAACAGCACGGGGGCGTCTGCGCGGGACAGGGCGGCCCGCATCAGCTGGGAACCCAGGCCCTGACCGCGGCAGTCGGGGTGAACCATGATCTTGTGCAGGCACAGTTCCTGCTGTCGGGTGGGGAACATGACGACCGCCCCCGCCACGTGACCGGTCTGTGGCAGGTCGGTCCCGCCGGGCTGCCGGGCCACCAGCAGCGTGGCGAAGTCGCACCAGATCCGCCAGATATGTTCCCCGTCCGGAATGAATGTGTCCGGCGCAGCTGGCCAGGCCAGCCGGTCGAGGGCGGCAACCTGAAGAAACTCCTCCGGCGTGGCGACGTCGATCTCTGACTGCATCCGTTGCTCCGCCGCTCACACTGCCTGAAGTGCCGGGAAAGTGAACCGGGAAGGAAGTCACTCCTGCCACCAGTCCTCACAGCTCCGGAAATATGCCGCAGAGACTGGATCCGTGCTCTGGACCACAGTGCCGACAGAACGCAGCCCGAGCGACAGTCCAGTGGCTGCTGAAACCCGCCTGCGCCAGACGAACCTTTCCCCGCTGCGCGGGGGAAGGCAATGTCGCACAGAGACTGTTTCGTTCCGCCGGTCGCCGGCTCAGGCCAGTTCGCGGATATGCTGGCGGTGATCCACCAGATACTGCGGTCGCCCCGTGGGGTCTTCGATCGTGGTCGACATGGGATCGATGCCGAGATTGTGATACAGCGTGGCCACAATCTCCTGCATGTGCACCGGGCGCTGAGTGGCGTATTCACCGAGGCGGTTGGTAGCGCCGATGGCCTGACCGGTCCGCATTCCGCCGCCGGCCAGCAGGGCACAGCTGACGCGGGGCCAGTGATCACGACCGGCATTCGCATTAATCCGCGGTGTCCGACCAAATTCGCCCCACACCACAACCGTCACATCGTCGAGCATGCCCCGCTGGTCCAGGTCCTCCACCAGAGCGCTGACTGCCTGGTCCAGCTTGCCGCCATGATCGCGGACGAGGTCGAAGTTCTTGCCGTGGCTGTCCCATCGTCCGTAGGACAGGGAAACCGAGCGGGCACCTGCTTCGACCAGCCGGCGGGCAATCAGCAGATGTTCGTTGGCGGTAGGCGCACCATCGTACTGATAATTGTAGGGTTTGCCGTCGCCGTACCGTTCTCTGATTTCGGGGTCTTCATTGCTCAGGTCGAGAGCGGTGGCCAGTCGGCTGGAGGTCAGCACGCCGAAAGCGGCTTCGGTGAACGCATCCATTCCCTCCATCATGCCGCTGGCATCGGCCGTCCGCTTGAGAGTATCCAGCCCCTTCAGCAGCGTGCGGCGATCCTGCAGACGCTCCAGCGTGACGCCATTCAAGGTGAGGTCGGACAGACCTTCCGCGTTGGGCTTGAAGGGCTTCCAGGAGGCACCCAGGAAGCCGGGGCTGCCCGATTCCGACCAGGGAGTGTGCCGCGTGGGAGCGGCCAGGCCCACATGGGGCGGCACGCCGGGATCGGTCGGGCCACGCAGCTTCGCCAGTACAGAACCAATACTGGGACGCCCGCCGATGGACTGATTCTCGTTCCGGCCCCAGCCGCTCATGCACTGGTAGGCATCGTGGGAACCACTGCAGCCGACCACCGAACGGATGACGGCCAGTCGGTCCATCATGGCGGCCAGCTTCGGAAAACATTCGCCGATCTGAATGCCGGGAACCGCGGTATTGATCGCCTGGAACGGTCCACGAATCTCCCGTGGTGCGTCGTTCTTGATTTCCCACATATCCTGGTGCGGCGGGCCACCACCCAGAAAGACGTTAATCACCGCTTTGTTTGACTGTTTTGCACCACCCTGTGCCTGAGCCTGCAGCAGGGCCGGCAGGCCCACGCCGCCGGTCGCACCCATCGCCAGCCCGCCGATTTTCAGGAACGATCGCCGCGAAACACCATCGCAAAATCGCTGAGAACGTCCATAAATCGAAAGCATGGCAGTACCTCTGGAGGGAAAGTGGAGGCAGGTGTGAAGGCAGCACACACTGCTGCAGCAGGCAGGCCTGACCTGACAGCGGCGTGTCCAGTCACTGATGTACTGTCAGTATCACGGACCAGAACCTGGTTGTCAGTCGTTTTAACGACATTCGACCAGCGGACACACCAGAAAGTTCTGATGCGTTCGTAAATCTTACGTGATCCTCCAGCAGGCGGTCAAGCCGGTGCAGATGGGGGA
>JAGQPV010000758.1 GCA_020426545.1 Planctomycetaceae bacterium | reverse complement strand
GGTGCGGGTGCGGCGGCCGCATTCCGCCAGAATACACACCGCGGCCCTGCCCCTGAAACCCTGAACGGGATGAACCTGCCGTAACCAGCAGCCGGAACCGGTCAAAGATCTCTCACATGGAAGTCCCTGCGGGAACTCTGACTGCCTTTCTGAATCTGCCGGTCGGCCTCGCTTCGTCCAGCAGATCAGCACACTGTGCCGGGAATTTGCTTTACGTCCGGCAGGGGGGCGGTCAGAATAGTGAACAAATTCTATGACGGCACTCTGCCGGCTCCAGTCTGGAGAACAACAACATGCCGGAAAGGTGGCTGCTCCCGCGGTTCCGCCCGCCCCGCATTCTGCGCGGCTGCATTGGGCGAAGTGTGATTCTGTGCCTGCTGCTGCTCGCCGGAGGGGACTTCACCTCCCGGGCTGAGGCCGCCGAACCACGCCTTCGCGATCAGATCGACCGCCACATTCAGGCGAAGTGGAAAGAACAGGGAATCGAGCCGGCTGCTCCGGCGGAAGACGCCGAATTTCTGCGGCGGATCACACTCGACCTGACCGGCACCATTCCAGCATACGAGGAAACAGCGGCGTTCCTGGCGAATACCGCCCCGGACCGGAGGGAGCAGCTGATCGACCGGTTGCTGGACAGTCCTGAGTATGTCGAACAGCAGGTCGACCGCTGGGATATGATTCTCTTCGGTCGGAACCCCCCAGGTTACCAGACCGATCAGCGGGACGGTTTTCAGAGCTGGCTGCGGCGAAAGTTTGCCGCCAACGAACCGCTGGATCGTTTCGTGGGGGAGCTGCTGCGGGCGGAAGGCGACAGCGTGGATCAGGGGCCGCCGCTGTATCTGGCTCAGTACAGCAATCAGCCCGAAGATGCGATGGAAGTCGTCACGCAGACTTTTCTGGGCATCCAGCTGCAGTGTGCCCGCTGTCACGACCACCCGTTCGACAAGTGGACTCAGACCGATTTCTACGGCATGGCCGCTTTTCTGGCCCGGGTGAACGTAGTGAATGCCGGTAAGAAGGAACGGCTGACCCGCTTCGCCATCGGCGAGAAGAATACCGGCGAGATTCTCTTCACCGGGCCCGCTTCAGAACAGGTCGCCGGCAAGAAGGGAGTTCCAGTTGGTCCGAAGTTCCTGCTGGAGGAGCCTCTGGAAGAACCCGCCCTGCCGGAAGGCGTGGAGGATCCCCGTAACTTCCCTTCCGGGAAGATGCCGCCCGCTCCTCACTTTTCCCGCAAGAATGCGCTGGCGGACTGGATTGCCGGCCCCGACAACCCGTACTTCGCGCGGGCGATGGCGAACCGCGTCTGGGCTCAGTTCATGGGCCGCGGGCTGGTGCACCCTGTCGATAACATGAGCGAATCCAATCCGGCTTCTCATCCGGAACTGCTCGACCTGCTGACGCGGGAACTGGTGGCCCATCAGTTCGACCTCAAGTGGCTGATTCGGGAACTCGTCAGTTCGCAGACCTGGCAGCTGAGCAGCCGCGGCACGGTCTCGCTGGCCAGGCCCCAGTGGTTTGAACAGGCCCGGGTACGACCGCTGACCGCTGAAGAACTGACAGCCGCCTGGAAAGTCGCCACGGGTTACAACGAAGTCCTGAAGCGGAATCCTCCCGCCAGACCCTCGGAGAACCGGTTTCATCCGCTGTCGGGAGGCTACGTGATCAGCTTCCTCGGCGATCCGGAGGATGGCACGGGCGAGTTTCAGGGTGGCCTGCGGGAGCATCTGTTTCTGAGTAACGGGGGCATCGATGCCCTGCTGACCACCGCCGATGGCAGCCTGCACCATGCACTGCTGCAGTCGGAACAGCCCTGGCCGGAACGGATCGAACGACTGTTCCTGCAGACGCTGGGACGCCGGCCGGATGACCGGGAGCGGGACCAGCTGACAGAATTCCTCGCCGATCAGCCAGACCTCAACTCCCGATTGAACGATGCCATCTGGGCTCTGCTGACCTGCAGCGAGTTTCGTTTCAGCCATTAAGACCAGCGGCAGGCAGCCCCAGTTGCGCAGGCTGCTTCCGCTGGAGTATTCGCAAGTCTGACGCGGGAGCTGTCGGTCGGAGACACCGCCGACTGGCAAATTGCAAAATCAGCTGTCGAAAGATAACCGGCCCGAGACCGCACAGCACGGTCGCCGGCCATTGTACAGGGCCCCTTCGTGATGCAGCCACACTGTTCCGCTCAGCAGCATGTCTCCCGTCGCAGTCTGCTCAAAGGCACGCTGGCCACCTCCGCCGGTGTTCCGCTGGCCAACTGGGGCTCGCTGTTCTCGACGAAAGCTCTCGCCGAAGAAGTGCAGCAGAAGCGGAAAAAGTGCATCCTGCTGTGGATGAACGGCGGCGCGAGCCAGTTTGAAACCTTCGACATGAAACCAGGCCGGCCCACTGGTGGACTGTTCCGGCCGGTGAGTTCCAATGTGCCCGGAGCGGATGTGTGCGAACTGATGCCGGCTATTGCCCGGCAGATGCACCGGCTGACGGTGATTCGGTCGATGCGGACGTCGCAGGTCGATCATCCCGGCGGCATCTACCTGATGCACACTGGCTGGCAGCCCACGCCGAATGTCCGCTTCCCGGAGCTGGGCGCGGTGGTCGCCAAATACCTCGGCCATGAACAGAGCGACCTGCCCGGTTTCATCAAACTGTCCTCGCAGGGGAATGCGGGGTCGGGGTTCCTCGGGCCGAAGTACATGCCCTTTTCACTGAACTCCGATGGCCGGCTGC
>JAGQPV010000757.1 GCA_020426545.1 Planctomycetaceae bacterium | reverse complement strand
TGTTCTCCGTCTGCGGGAGGGGCACCTCGTCAGTCAGCGCGGCGGCCGCTTCCGACAGACCAGCCAGCACATCATTCGAGACGGTTTCCCGGTTCAATGTATCGCGGGACAGATCCTGCAGCAGTTCGCGGGGAGACTGATAGCGGTCTTCAGGATTCTTGGCCATCATCCGGTGGAGGCAGGCCACCACGGCATCGGTCACTGCCGGGTTGTGAACCCGGGGGTCGGGCGGAGCTTCCGTGGCATGTGCATGCAGTTTGCTGGTCAGGCTGCCTTCCGGCCACGGCGGGCGGCCGGTCAGCATGTGGTACCAGGTGCAGCCCAGCGAATAGATATCGCTGCGCGTATCGGCCGCTTTACTGTCGCGGGCCTGCTCGGGAGACATGTAGTCCACCGTGCCCACGGTGGTGCCGGCACGGGTAATTGCTGTTTCCGCCGTGTCGTCCATCGCCCGGGCCAGCCCGAGGTCGGCCAGCTTCACAATTCCGTCCCGGCGAATCAGCAGGTTGGAGGGCTTGATATCGCGGTGAACGATATTCTGAGTCTGGGCGTGCTCCAGCGCTTCGGCGATCTGTCGGACGACTTCGATCGACCGGCGCACGGGCAGCACGCCCCGCCGGGCGACCAGCTGATGGACATCGGTGCCTTCCACGTACTCCAGGGCGATGTACAGCTGCTCGTCGATACTGCCCGCCTCGTACACGCTCACAATGTGTTCGTGCCGCAACTGGGCTGCCGACTGGGCCTCCGCCTTGAACCGTTTGACAAGTGTGGGGTTTTCCGCCTTGTCCTTCGGCAGAATTTTGAGAGCCACCGTCCGTTTCAGGTCGGTATCAGTCGCCAGGTAGACCGCTCCCATTCCCCCGGCGCCGATCTTCTTCTCGATCCGATATTTGCCCAGCTTCCGAGGTTTGCGCGGGCGGGGATCGTCAGATGGAGAAGAAGAACGTGGTTCAGCCTCAGGAGCCATGAACATCCCCGGAATGCTGTCACGAGAGAATGGAAAACATCTGTCCGCAGCCTGGGATTCGACCCGGCTGGTCGGGCTTCAGCCTGCAGTAACACGCATTGAAGCAGCAACTCGCCCGCCTCGCTTCGCCGGGAAGATTCCGCAGGCAGAAACACCGATGAACTGCAGACACCCCTGGCATCGCTCAGGGATGGCCTGATTGCCCGATTGCGGACTCAGCCTGGACGGAAAACGGGGGAAACTCTCTCCTGAAGACCGGGGCGAGAAGCCGGCCCCCATGCGGGATTTCCCCGTGCTCCTCATGCTGCTGCTGGAAAAGACATGTCTCGGGAGAAACGGATCGCGGAACAGCAACCGGCCCGCTGGCCGATTGCAGCTGCCACAACGGGGACAGCTGTCTCGGAAGAACTGCCCGACAGGTTTCTCTTTACATCTTACCAGCGCCAGCGGCCAACCGTCAAAGTTCGAGTTCCGCGGACGACGGGTTCTTCATGATCTTCCTGGGATTGCGCGGCCTGGGTTCAGCCCCGTCCACTGTGAAGCCCGACAGCCGGCTGCTCCAGCTCCAGCGGCGGAACGGAACGAACCGGTCCACGCCAGTCAGCCCGGCACCGGCCGCGAGGCTCCCTGCCGGCGGCCCGTCGTTAGTGCTTGCGCCTGCGCGGGATGCGCTGACCTGTTGCCGAAGGGCGACAACGCATGTTGCCCATCCGCAGCAGCCGGACCTGTTGGTTGTAACGATTATTCGGGGACTGACGGTCTGTGGACACCGGTTCTTTGGGCAGATAGCGGTGAGTTGGGGATTTGTGTCGCGAGGGGTTTGTCTGGGCTCTTACTCTGAATCATTGGCGTTTTTCCGCACAGGAGCTCGCCAACCGGGTTCCGGCGTGGGTTCGCTGGCGAGCGATCACTCTGGTCTCCGGGCAGTTCAGCAGGTGGGCAACTCCACACATCGTTCGATTCAGCCCGGTGATCGGGCTCCGTGAGATGATTCGAACCCGCGTGCGGACCTGGTTGCCCGACAAACCGAAAATCAAGCCCGGACCGGGCACGAGGACGGCTGTTATGTCTCTGGCGATCCCCGAATTTCGCAGCAGGCTCAACGAGCTTCGGCAGCAGCAGGCCCAGCTTGCCGGGCTGCTGCAGTCCGCAGCGGCCGGACTGTCGAAAGATGGTTCGCTGCCCTCGGATCTGCTGCGGGAGCAGCTTCTGCACACGCGGGAAACGTCCCGCCAGCTGACAGAGCAGCTGCAGTCGGAGGGGCTGTGGTCTGCCGACGCAGCCACGGACGGGGGCGAGCCATCGCTGACCGAACTCGAGCAGGCGCTGGATCGCTACGAACACCAGCAGGCGGCCTTTGCCTGGCTGGAAGCCGTGCAGCAGCTGCGGCACAGCAGCGAAGAACAGTTCCCGCCGCTGGAAATCTGTCGGACGGAAGCGCTCCAGCTGGCCGCCCGGCTGTCAGGTGCGGAGGTTCCGGACGATGCCGCCACCGATTCCGCGGAGGAGGACGCATCCACCGCAGACGCATCGTCTGAGGAGCCCGGCCGTAACGCGGAGCTGCACCTCAGTCCCGCGGAATTTGCCGCGGGCGAGACGGGGCAATCGCTGATCGAAGGCACGCATCCCCTGTGCTGTCTGGTGCGGCTGGTGGTTGCCGGAGGAGATCTGACCGACGACCAGTGGACCAGAAATTCCGAGCAGATCACCCGGGCGTGGGGCCGCACACTGGCCACCGCAGTCGCCCGAGACCGTCTGTG
>JAGQPV010000756.1 GCA_020426545.1 Planctomycetaceae bacterium | reverse complement strand
CGTCGTCGTCCTCGTCGTCCTCCAGATCGGGGGCCCAGTCGCCCGTCTGAAAATCACGAGGCTCGGGCTGCAGCACCGCGGTGATGCCGGGCAGAAATTCGATCGCCCGTTCCACGCTGGCCTGAAACGAGGGCGGCAGCGGGACGGCCACGCAGTCGAACTTTTCCGACAGCATGACCCGGCGGACTTCGACAGCGCAGTCGCCGCTGCCATGAATCACCGGGAGGACGCGGATACGGGGACTGATGCGAAGAAATTCAGCGGACATGCGTGTTCTGCCGTGAGACTCATCGGGTCATGAGAAGACGCGCGCGGTCAGCCTGGCTGGCCGCTCAATCCTGGTCGTCATCGTCCAGATCGTCGTCATCATCTTCGTCGTCGTCGTAATCCGGGTGCAGCGGATCGTCGGGAGTGAAGAAGAAATCGCCCAGCCCCATCGACACCACGTTGCCGCCGAGCGTCTGATTTTTCCGCTCGGCGAGGTTCTGCAGATCGAGGGCTTCCTCGCCGAGGCACCGTTCCAGAGATTCCCGCCAGGCCTGATCGCGGCTGAGCGGGTGATCTCCGCCGGAGGCCAGCCGCTTGAGGGCGTACCGCAGGACGTTGATGCCGTCGCGGGTCGAGAAATCGAGCTTCAGCCCGTGGGCTTCCTGCAGAAACTCGACCGTCAGATTCAGAATGTCTTCGTCGGCGAAAGGCAGGTGATATTTGAGGATCGCCATTTCATCGTGGCGTTCCGGGTGGCCCAGCGTGAGCGTGGGCTGCAGACGGCTGAGGATGTAATCCGGGACTTCGAAGGTGGATTCGTCCTCGTTCATGGTGACGGCACAGCGGAAATCGGCATGGGCGGGAATCGTCACCCCGGCCACGATGGATTCCACATATCGCCGGTGGTCGAGCAGCGGGGCCAGGCTGGCCCACGACTTCTCGTTCATCCGGTTGCCTTCGTCGAGCAGGCAGATCCCGCCACGGATCATGGCGGTGACCAGAGGCGAGGCATGGTAGCGGATGCGTCCCTGATCGGAGATGACTGGCGTGACCAGCAGATCTTCCGGCCGGGTATCGGCCGTGCACTGGTAGATATACAGGTCCTGCTCGCGGGCGGCTGCTCCGGCGATGGCGAGGGTGGTTTTGCCGATGCCCGGCGAACCCACCAGTCGCGGGGCCAGTGGCAGGTCGCGTTCATCGACCACCAGCCAGCAGGCCAGCAGCTGCCGCAGCACTTCCCGCTGCCCGATCCACTGGTTTTCGGAGGCGTCCGGCTTGCCCAGATGCAGTGTGATACCGTCAATCTCAACCTGATCCGTCATGAGCTACGCCTGCTGCTTCTGCTGAGAGACTGTTCGGAAACCTGCCGCCACCCGCCAGATTCTGAGGAATGACGTAAAATACACCACATCACACGGTACGAGGCCAGGATTTCCGGACAGGCTCTCACTCTCTGGAATACCCGCCCGCCACCCCATGTGCGGAAAGGGAATTTCCGGCCGCCTGTCCTGGAGCCTGCCAGGTTGCCCGGGCAGACTGCTATTATACGGTCGCCCGCCAGCGGGAACACCCGGCCCCTGCCCGTTCACCATTCCGCAGGAGAAAACCCTGACTGCAGGATGAAACCCGGCCGGACTGTTCCGGCTGCACCACCACCACAGCTGGACCGATTCACGACTGCCGGAGACCTGGCCTTTCGGAAGCGTGCAGCATAACACGACCAGGTAGAGACTGCCCGCCTTCCGTCGGAAACCGGGCCACCGCCTGACCCGGGCCAGACAGGCGGATGCGGAGCGACTTGCCGGGAGATTCTCCCCGCCGCGGCAGCCCGCGGGCGGAACCTCCGACCGACCATACCGAAACAGTCCCGTGCGATGAACCTCGGCCATTGGCTCCGGGAGGGTTCTGCGGCGGAAGACACTGTGCGACATCAGCAGCAGGAAACAGCAGCATGAGCAGCAACGCGCCCGCCGATCTACCGGCGCCAGAGGATATCGGGAAATTGCCAGAGACACCCCAGCGGCTGGTTCGGGAAGACCGCCAGCTGCTGGAAGGGCCGAGGTCGCGGACGGCCGAGTTCTTCCGGGTGATGCGGATTGCGGCCGAGTTCATTCGCGGCTTCCGGGCTCTGCATTTCATCGGCCCCTGTGTGACGGTTTTTGGATCCGCCCGGTTTTCGGAGGACCACCACTGGTACGAAGTCGCCCGCGAGCTGGGCAGCCGGATTGCGCAGCAGGGCTTTACCGTGATGACGGGCGGAGGGCCGGGCATTATGGAGGCGGCCAACCGCGGAGCAAAAGAAGCCGGAGGCCGTTCCATTGGCTGTAACATTATTCTGCCGCAGGAACAGGAGGCCAATCCGTGGGTCGATAAGGTCGTCACCTTCAAATACTTCTTCGTCCGCAAGGTGATGCTGGTCAAGTATTCCCAGGCCTTCATTATTATGCCCGGCGGGTTCGGCACGCTGGACGAAGCCTTCGAAGCGGCCACTTTGATTCAGACGGGCAAGATCCGGAAGTTCCCGGTCATCTTCGTGGGCACCGCCTACTGGCAGCCGCTGTTCGATTTTCTGAAAGAAGGCATGCTGCGGAAGGCCACCATCGGAGAAGCAGACCTGGGCCTGCTGCAGCTGACGGACTCCGTGGAAGAAGCTCTGGAGATGCTGGAAGGCTGCCCTTCGGAAGTCGAGCCGCCCCGTTCCGACCGCCCGGCCGAACGCCGCTGGCAGCTGGAACACTCGTCT
>JAGQPV010000755.1 GCA_020426545.1 Planctomycetaceae bacterium | reverse complement strand
CTGAAACAGCGCCACCGTCGCGAGGGCCGGCCAGCTGAGCGGGACCACAATCCGGGTGAGAATCGTCCACTCCCCTGCCCCGTCCATTCGGGCAGCTTCGGAAAGTTCCTCCGGGATCGTCAGGAAGAACTGCCGCAGCAGAAACACGTGGAACGCCTCCGCCGCCAACCACGACGGCAGGACCAGCGGCCACCACGTGTCGTACAGCCCCAGCCAGGCGAACAGCTGAAACCGGGGCAGCATGGTCACATGAAAGGGCAGCAGCATCGTGGCAATCAGCACGAAGAACACGGCATCCCGCCCGGGCCACCGCAGCCGCGCGAACCCGTAAGCTACCACCGTGCCCGAGCACACGGAGCCCGCCACCGTCAGCAGGCTCAGCACGATCGAATTGGCCAGATACCGGGGATAATCGGCGGAGCCCAGCACCTCGGTGTAGTTCTGCCAGTGCACCTGGTTCGGCCAGAACTCGCTCTCCGCCTGTCCGGGCGGCTTGAGCGAACTGAGCACCATGCACACCACCGGCAGCAGAAACCCGGCCGCCAGCAGCAGCAGCAGTGGATGAGCCAGTGGCGAAGGACGTTCCCGCATCGAATATTCTTCCTGCAGACAGTTCGCGTCCGAAGCTTCGCAGGCTGAGGAGTTCCCTGGTGTGCGAACTGATTACCTGGGACGCGAAGGAATCACCTGGGATCCGAAGCATATCCTGCGGATGCGAAGCCCTGCCACCCCATCAGCTGCCCCATCGGGCTCCGCCTGCAAATCATTCGCCGGCTGATGTTCCGCGCGCGGAGTATTCTCACCCGCACCAGTCACTTCGTAACCGAAACTCAGCGCGCTGAGGAACTCCTTCGTCTGCCAGGGAATTCCTTCGGATCCGAAGCAATTACTTCGCGCGCGGAGGATCCCGGCGCGGGCACTCCCCTTTCGCCGGAACTCAAACTCACTGGCCAGCCTGCGATTTCAGCGCCGCATCCAGCCGCTGCTGAATTTCCCGGGTGGCCTCATCCAGCGCCTGCTGCGGCGATTTCTGCAGCGTCAGCGATTCTTCGGCAGCCCGGTTGACCCGCTCGTAAAAATAAGCCTGCACGGGAGTCGCCGGAGTGGGCAGCTGATTTTCGCTCGCCGCCAGTTCAACAAAAGTCCGAAACTGCGGATGTTCCCCCAGCAGCTTCTGAAACACCGGCTGGCGAATGACGGCCGGGCTGGCCGGTATCCACCCGCCGCTGGCTGCGGTCAGGGCTGCTTCCCGTTCGTTCCCGCCGAACCCCGACCAGAACTTCATGAACTCCCACGCACCCCGCGGGCAGTTCGCGCCAAGGGGCACGACGAAGAAGTTTCCATTGACCCACCCTGCCCTCTCCCGTCCGCCCGCGGGAGACGGCAGCGGACCGACCGCATAACGGCCGATGCCGGCAGTCGCGGCCACTGAACCAGCAGACGCCGTGGACTTCAAAGCCGCATCCAGTTCGGGCACCCGCCACTGCCCATCCATCATCAGCCCATAGCGTCCATCCAGCAGCATCGAGCCGGCCCCCGCTTCGCGGTTGATACTGCGGAACGCCCGAATGGCCTCCACGCCATGAAATTTTGTGAAGGAGGTCATCCACTCCAGCGCCGCGACAATTCGCGGATCGTTCGCGGTGACAGTTCGCGTCTGTTCGTCGTAGAAACTTCCACCGAACGCCACGCCCCAGGCCCACAGCCGGCGGTCATCGGGCACATAGCGAATCCGATCCGGCGTTTCACTCTCCACCATCGCCAGCTGCGTGAATTCCTCGATCGTCACGGGTGGAGGCTGGCCCTGGAGCACATCGGCCCGGTACAGCATCGCCCGGATATCAATCGCATTGCACAGGGCATACAGTTCGCCGTTCCACTCGCCGATCCTGGCGGCGGAGGGCGAGAGCCAGCCCTGGAGTTCCCGGTATTCCGCGTCCGATTCCGTCAGTTCGCGCAGCGGCGTGAGCACACCACGGGCCGCCCACTGCGCCACCACCTGATCGTCCTGATTGAGCAGGTCGGGAGCATCGCCGCCGGCCAGCGACATGTAGAACTTCATATCAAGGTTCTGCCCCGGCACGGGCACCTCTTCCACATGGTACCGCGACTGCGACCGGTTGAACCGATCGACCACCTGCCGCACCACGTCCCGCTCAGCCCCGCCCCAGAAGTGCCAGAACACCACCCGTTCCCGACCAGCCGGCAGATCCAGCTGCGGATCATGCAGGACGGTTCCGCCAGCCCACACACCAACCACAACCAGCAACAGCACGAGCACAGCCCGGCCCGCCGTCCGCAGCGAGCCGCGGCCGGTTGAAGCGCGGGCCGAAGGTGACGTTGAATCTGACATGACGGCAGGCACGAATCAGCACTTCCCGGTTTGGGTTAAATCGCCTGAAGAGGAATCGCTCAGGGTGGCACGCCCTGACGCAGGAAGGGCGTGGTCCTCTTATCTTCACTTCCCTCCCTCTCAGTCCTGCAGGTCAGGCTGTGCCTGACGCACCTTCGCCAATACACCAGCCCGTTTATATAATCCACCAACCACATCACACGCCGGATGCCTGACGCATCATATCTGGTGAACACTCAACTGTAATTCACCCACCGCTTCGAGGAACCATAAACCAGCAGCGTCAGCAGGGCCACCACGACAAACAGCAGCCAGGCAGCGGCGCTGGCATAGCCGGCTTCCTGATACTTAAACGCCCACAGAAAGATGTGCAGCGACAGCAC
>JAGQPV010000754.1 GCA_020426545.1 Planctomycetaceae bacterium | reverse complement strand
CGCAATCGCCGAGCCAGCACGATTCCGATATGTATCGGGACGATACCAGTCACTGCACCATTCCCACACATTGCCGGCCATGTCATACAGGCCATACCCGTTGGCCTGAAAAGAACGAACCGGCGCCGACCTCAGATAGCCATCCGCCAGCGTATTCCTGTGCGGAAAGTCGCCCTGCCAGATGTTCGACTGCGGCATCGATGAGGAAAGCGGCGCATCGCCCCAGACGAAGGGTTCTGCCTGCAGCCCGCCGCGGGCGGCGAACTCCCATTCCGCTTCGGTCGGCAGGCGTTTGCCGGCCCAGCGGCAGTAGGCCACGGCATCATCCCACGACACGTGCACCACCGGATGCTGTTCCCGCCCCTCAATGCTGCTCCCCGGCCCCTCGGGGTGTCGCCAGTTCGCTCCCGAAGTCCACTTCCACCACGCACCGACATTGTCCAGTGATACCGGCTCTGAGGGCGGAACAAAGACCAGCGAGCCCGGCTGCAGCTGATCGTCCGGCGGGCGGGGGGTTCCCGGTGGAACCTGCTGCTTCAGTTCCTCCCAGTCCACGGGCCGCTCCGCCGTGGTGAGATAACCGGTCGCGTCCACAAAACGACGGAACCCGGCATTGGTGACCTCGGTTTCATCGATCCAGAAACCATCGACCCGCACCTGATGCGGAGGCTGTTCGTCCGGACGGGACAGGGGATGCTCGCTGCCCATCAGAAACTGTCCGCCCGAAATCCAGACCATTCCTGCCGGAGCGGGCCCGGGAGGCGGCCCCGCAGTGCTGGCAGCAGATGAAGAACCTGCTGCTGTCACCGCCGCTGTAGCTGCCGTGCTGTCGACTGCTGGGGTGCCACTGTCAGCAGTCTGCGGAGAGGGTCGATGATCGCTGAGCGCATACGTCACTGCAAAGGCAGCGCATCCGCAGGCGACCAGGGCCATAATCTGCTTCATGTCATAACATTCAGCTTGTGCAGCGGTCAGTACCTGTCTGGAAAGTCGTGCCGCACAAGGTACCGTGTGGTCCAACTCCTGTCACCCGAGCTGCGCTGCTCCGCCACATGAGTCTACCGGCCGGATACCTGATCGCCCGGCGGCGGCAAACCTCCCGAGAGGCCCGGAGATCAGTCAGCGTCTGTCAGTCCAGTTTGATTGTGACGGCTTTCAGCCGGCCTTTGAATAAAAACGGAAGTTCGTAATCGTCATTAATGGGCGTTCCCGTATCAAATCCGATGTCGAGGGTCTCATCGAGCGTCACCCGGTTCGGAATACTCTTCTCCACGCGGCCTTCAGCCAGTTTCCTGTCATTGGCAAACAGCGTCACCTTCGCTCCGGCAAATGGCTTATCGGCATCCGTAACATACACGGCTTTGAGCGTCACCTCACCCGTCGGAACTTTTCCTTCTGATTGAACCGTAAACCGCTCGACCCCAGCCAGGTTATAGTGGTACACGAGTTTGCCCTCATGCACGTACAGAGCGTACCCGGCGAACCGCCCGCCCTGTGTAAAGAGCATGCCGTCGGCACCCTCCGCAGGGATGGTGACCCTCGCCGAGATCGTATGACTGCGGTGCTTGAGATCAGGCGCCGCGCCCTCCGGCAGTCGCAGGAGGTTCGGATAGCTGAATGTCGTGCGGCCCTCAGTCAGGCTGGGGCGGTTGGCCACGTTGAGGCGTGCTGTCTTGCGATCATCGAGCGGCAGCACCTGGTAGCGGGCCGCTTCGGCAAAGAACAGCTTGACCAGTTCCGCAAGCTTCTCGGGATGCTGCTTTGCCAGATCCGTTGACTGGCTGAAATCCTCCTCAACGTGATACAGCTCCCACGGCATGTCGAGCAGGTTCATCGGCGGATTCTCGCTGGCCCAGGGAACTCCCCGCAGCGCGCTGGCCATCCACCCCTCGTGATAAATCCCCTGGTTTCCGAGCATTTCAAAATACTGCGTCGTCCGGCGGTCTTTCGCCGCTGCCTCATCGAAGGTGTACATCATACTGATGCCTTCAACTGGCTTCTGTGCCACGCCGTTAAACTGCTGCGGAAATTCGACACCCACAGCCTCCAGAATGGTGGGAGCGATGTCGATCACATGATGGAACTGATGGCGGATCCCGCCGCGGTCTTTAATTCGCTTCGGCCACGAAATGGCCATGCCGTTCCGCGTGCCGCCGAAGTGCGAGGCGACCTGCTTCGTCCACTGCATCGGCGAATCCATAGCGTGCGCCCAGCCGACCGGGTAGTGATTGTACGTCAGCGGGCCGCCGAGCTCGTCGATCATCGAAAGCAGGAACTCCTCGCTCTCCGTAACGCCGTTGGCCGCGGTCGCCACCTCGTTCGTCGTGCCCTGGAGCGAGCCTTCGGCGCTCGCGCCGTTGTCGCCCATGATGAAAATAACGAGCGTGTTGTCTAACTGGCCCGATTCTTCGAGCGAGTCGAGAATGCGGCCTATCTGGTCGTCGGCGTACGAAAGCGCGCCGGCGTAGACCTCCATCATGCGCGCGTAGAGGCGCTTCTGGTCGGGGGTCAGCGTGTCCCATGCCTGGATCTGCTCAGGGCGTGTCGTAAGCTTGGTGCCGGGCGGCACGACGCCCGCCTCTATCTGCCGGGCCAGCGTCTCCTCGCGCACCTTATCCCAGCCCTGGTCGAACTTCCCCTTGTACTTGTCTATCCACTCCTTGGGGGCATGGTGCGGGGCGTGCGCTGTGCCGGTAGCGTAATAAAGGAGCCAAGGCTTGTCGGGCGCGAGCGCGTGCTGC
>JAGQPV010000753.1 GCA_020426545.1 Planctomycetaceae bacterium | reverse complement strand
TAGGGAGTGCCGGCCAGAGCCAGCACCGCCTGGGCACTGCGTTCCAGGGCGGAAAGGCCTTTCGACGCCTGGTGGACTTCCTTGGAATCCGCAATATGAACCCGTCCGCTGGCCGGTTCCGCCTGCCGGCAGACTGCGGGAGCGAAGGCTTCCCACAGGTCGGCGTCGTGCGGGTCGCCGGGGACTTCCCACACGGTGACCGCCACCACCAGCGGCCCCAGATTGGGGCCGTAGCCGGCTTCATCCATGCCGGTAATCAGCCCCATCGGCGAATTCCTTCCTGCGGCGAACAGTCGGCACTCTGCGGGATCGTTCAGGCGGCGGCCGATTTCCGCTGGCCGGCGGGTGTTTCCTGGTCGGTGAACCAGGCGATGGTCTGTTTCATGCCTTCCTGGAAGTCGGTTGCTGGCGAGTAGCCCAGTTCCTGGCGGGCCCGGTCGATGCTGTATTCCAGGTTCAGGCCGAGGAACTTGATACGGGCACCCGAGAGAATGGGGGCTTCCTGTTTGCCCAGCACCTTCCAGACGGACTCGAGAGTCCAGGCCAGGCCGCGGGCCACACCCAGCGGCACCACTCCGGTGGGCGGTTTGCAGCCAGCTTCCTCGGCAATGGTGGAAATGAACTCGCGTTTGGAGACCAGCCGGCCATCGGTGATGTTGTAGATGCGACCGGTGGCCTGGTCGTTCTTCAGGCCAAGGAACACGGCATCCACCAGGTTGAACACGCACGTGTTGTTCATCAGCTTTTCGGGCGAGCCGAGGTACTTGAACTGGCCGTCCCGCAGCCGCTCCAGAATGCGGGGGATGACGGTTCTGTCCCGCGGGCCATAGATGAAGCCCGGCCGCAGAATGACCGCGGGGAAGCCCTGCTGTTCCATCCGCTGGCGGATGAGGTTCTCTGCTTCAACTTTGGTGAGGGTGTAACCGTCGATGCCGCGGGTGCTGGGCTCGGTGGTTTCATCGGTGCCGTAATGGTCCCGGGCGGGGTACACGCCGAGCGAGCTGATATGCACCATCTTCCGCAGGGTGCCGCTCTTTTCGGCCGCGTCCAGCAGTGTTTCCAGGCCCTGCACGTTCACGGTGCGGTAATCGGCGGTTGGTCCCCAGTCGCCCACTTTGGCGGCACAGTGCACGATCAAAGTGGCACCCTGGGCGGCCCGGCGGAGGGACTCGGCATCGGTCAGGTCGCCATGAACGATCTCGGCACCGAACTGCTCGAGCAGAGACGTATCGGCGGTGGAGCGGCAGATGGCCCGGGTGGGAATGCCCTGCCGGCAGGCCCGTTCGACCACGTGGCTGCCCACCAGACCGGTGGCACCGGTAACCAGCAGCAGATCGTTCGATGTCAGTTCCATGACAGACTCCAGCTTCCGTGATTATCAGGATCTCTTAGAGGCTGTCCGGAAACCTCGTATCACCCCAACCCCCATGTGTGAGGTCTGAAACGAAGGCACAAGCCGTGGCATGGGGCCAGGGATTTCCGGACAGGCAGCTGCAGGAAGATGCGATTGTAAGGCAGGCTGCGTTTCAGGGCGATACGGGTTCTGTGGTGAAGGCTGTGATCAGCGGAAAGCCGGGTGGAACCCGCTCAGCAGGCGGGTGAATGGTGCGCTGATGCTGACTGTCGGTATACTTCCTGAGGGAAATCCTCCGGGATCGGTGTCCCCGCCAGGCAGCAGACCGCCAGCTGAAATGGCTTCCGCTGACCGGCCTGAACAACAGCAACTTCAGAACAGCAGGGGAGGCAGCAGCATGCAGTCAGCCAGCAGAAGGTGGAGCAGGGCCGTTCGGCGGATGGGCCGGTTTCTGGTACTGGCCCTGATCGCGGGTGCGGTCCAGGTGGCTACGGCGGATGTTCAGGCAGGAGAAGCGAGCGTGCGGCAGTTTGTGTACATCTCGGTGGGTGGCGAGAAGCGGATCGCCATTTATGCCAGCGACCTGGAAACCGGCAGGCTGACGGAAGCGGGCAGCCTGCAGCTGGAGGGAGCACCCGGTTCGCTGGCGGTGAATGCCGACGGAACCCGGATGTATGCCGCCGTGCGGTCGGCCAAAGCGGTGGCGACGTTGAAGATCGACCCGGCCACCGGCCAGCTGGAGCAGCTGGGGCAGACGCCCGTGGTCGATAACCCGGTGTACGTGCTGACGGATCCTTCCGGCCGGTTCCTGCTGACCACTTACTATGGTGCGGGCAAGGCCGCCGTGTACCGCATTGGTGCCGACGGCATTGTGGAACCGGAGGCGGTGCAGATCGTGGAGTGCGAGAAGAATCCGCATTCGATTCAGGCTGACGCCACGGGACGGTTTGTGTACGTGCCGAATACCGGATCCGACTCGATTCTGCAGTACGCGTTCGACCGGGAAACCGGCCGGCTGGAAGCGCTGAAGCCAGCAAAGGTGGCCACTGCCGAAGGGACTGGCCCGCGGCATGTGCGGTTCCATCCCGGTGCCCCGTACGTGTACTTCGTCAACGAGAAGGGCAGCAGTGTGGATGTGTTCCGCCACGATGGCGAGACCGGCCAGCTGGAGGCAGTGCAGACGATTCCCACGTTGCCGGAAGGGTTCGAGGGGAAGAACTACTGTGCTGATATCGAGTTCTCGCCCGACGGGAAGTTTCTGTACGCTTCCAACCGGGGCCACGACAGTCTGGCCGGCTACCGGGTGGATGCCGGCACCGGAAAGCTGACTTCGCTGGGTCAGTTTCCGACCGAGGCCTTTCCGCGGGAATTCGCCATCACTCCCGATGGCCGCTTTGTATA
>JAGQPV010000752.1 GCA_020426545.1 Planctomycetaceae bacterium | reverse complement strand
AGCCGCTGGTGGCTGATCCCGTTTATTCGCCGCAGCAGGACAGCTGATCAGCGGGGAAAGGCCGTTCTTCCGGACGATGGGAGCGGGAAAACGCATTCCAGAATGCCGAATTTCGAAGCGGCCTGCCGGCCGCTCCATCAGGTACTTACGTGAAACCGGGAGCAGCTGCTGGCTCGAATTGCTGTGAGCCGCAATTCCGCGAATTCGTCCGGATTCCCCTTCGGCAGGCTGATACCTCTGCCGGGAGCCGCCTGCAGAGGCCAGGAGACCCGGACTGCAGAGAATGTCGGGCGCAACAGAGGTTCTGTTCAGGCACGTTCCCGGCCGCCGCAGCGGGGGAATCCCCCGAATGGTGGCAGATGATCCGGCTGGCGGGCTATGATTGGTGCAGTGAGATTTCAGGATCTTCGCCGGCCGGCTGAGACTGACCAGCGGTGCCAGCTGCGGTGCCAGTGGATGAAGAGGAGTTCCGCGGGATCGGGACTGCCGGAATCTCACGGTGAGATGAAATGGTTCGAGCGGAAGCCCGTTCCCTGCGGGGGGCGCGCGGAGAGCGACACGTGAGCACGCCGGTGCTGTGCCCTGACGGGGCGGCAGGCCGGAAGTCACATTGAGTCTGTGCAGGAAAGCCGAGTACGGAATGACACACAGCAGAACGGGTTGGATGACGGGACGGCTGCCTCTGTTGCTGGCGGTCTGCTGGCTGGTGCCGGGACTGGACAGTTTCGCCAGTGCCGCGGGATCAGCAGCCGCCCAGCCTGCTGCCACGGATTCGCAGCCGGCGGAGGCCGCTGTTCTGCCCGCCGCAACCCGGATTCAGGTCCAGCCGCAGACAGTGGAACTGAGCGGGCCGCTGGAACTGGTGCAGCTGGTCGTCAGCGGTGAGAATTCGACCGATCAGGCGTTCGACCTCACGCGGGATTCGAGTTATCAGGTCGAGCCGGAAGGCGTCGTCTCGGTCAGTCCCGCGGGCCGGGTGACTCCACTGGCGAATGGAGAAGCCACCATCACGGTTCTCTCTGGAGAGCTGCAGGCTGTGGTGCCGGTCAAAGTCATCGGTTTCGAGGCTTCCCCGGGAGTGAGCTTCCGGAACGATGTGGTGCCCGTGCTCAGCCGGGCCGGTTGCGGAGGCGGAGCCTGTCATGCCTCTCAGTACGGCAAAGGCGGTTTCAAGCTGTCGCTGCTGGGGTTCGACCCGGCCAGTGACTACGAACCGATTGTTCGCGATCGTCGGCAGCGGCGGGTTTCTCTGCTGCGGCCGGAAGACAGTTTGATTCTCCGCAAGGCCACCATGCAGGTGGGGCATGGCGGCGGCAAGCGGTTCGATGAAGATTCTCATTCCTACCGTGTGCTGCTGCGGTGGATTGAAGCGGGTGTACCCCCGCTGGCAAAGACCGAACCCATTGTCAACGGGCTGGAAGTCTTCCCGACCAGTCGCGTGTACCAGCCGGGTCAGCTGCAGCAGTTGCGGGTCGTGGCCAGCTACAGTGACGGCAGTACCCGCGATGTGACGGCCGCCTGCATGTACGACAGTCTGGGCGATGGCGTGGCGCAGGTCACTGCTGAAGGCCTGGTGAATACCGTCGGCCGGGGCCAGGCCGCGGTGATGATCCGCTACATGGGCCAGGCCCGTCTGACGCACGTGCTGGTTCCCTTTGCCGATTCCGTCGATCTGACTGGCTTCGAGCCGGCCAACTTTGTCGATGAAAACGTGCTGCTGCTGTGGAAGCGGCTGGGCGTTTCTCCGGTGGAACGGTGCGACGACGCGACCTTCATTCGCCGGGCCTTTCTCGATGCACTGGGCACTCTGCCAAAGCCGGAACACGTTCGCGAGTTCCTGGCATCGACCGATCCCGAAAAACGGGTGAAGCTGGTCGATGAACTGCTCGGCCTGACGGGTGATCCGAAACGGGATCGCTTCGAGAAGGAATGGTCGGCCTGGTGGACGCTCAAATGGGGCGACCTGATCCGCACCAATCGCAACAAGCTGGGGGCCGGCGGGATGTGGGCCTTCACCAACTGGATGCGGACTCAGTTCCGCGAAAACCGGCCGATGGACGAATTCGTGCGGGAAATCATCACCGCGCAGGGTTCCATCTATGAGAACGGCCCGGCCAACTACTACCGCATTGCCACCACGCCGGAAGACCTGGCGGAAGCCACCGCCCAGGTCTTTCTGGGAGTGCGGATGCAGTGCGCCCGCTGTCATCATCACCCGTTTGAAGTCTACAGCCAGCAGGATTACTACGGCCTGGCCGCCTTCTTCACCCGGGTGACGACGAAGCCCAGTGTGCAGTTCGGAGCCCTGGGCGGCGATTCGGTGGTGCGGCTGAAGCGCAGCGGATCGGTAAAACACCCCCGTTCACGAAAAGTGGTGCCGCCCACCCCGCTGCTGGGAGAACCCATCGATGAAAGTCAGGTTCGCGACCTGCGACGCCCGCTGGCGGAATGGATCACCTCGCCGGAGAACGACCTGTTCGCCCGGAATGTGGTCAATCGCATGTGGGGCTACCTGATGGGCACCGGCCTGGTGGAACCCATTGACGATATGCGGGCTACCAACCCGCCTTCCAATCCCGAACTGCTGGACGCCCTGGCGAAGTTTTTCGTGGAAAGTGGTTACGATCTGCGGCAGCTGACGCGGGCCATCATGACATCGGAAGTGTACCAGCGGAGTTCCCAGCCGACTGAGCAGCACGCCGCCAGCACACGGCTGTACCTGCATTACAACGTCAAGCGGATGGGAGCCGAAGCCCTGCT
>JAGQPV010000751.1 GCA_020426545.1 Planctomycetaceae bacterium | reverse complement strand
CCATTGTGTCCCGTTCGACGGTGCAGTCGTCGAACGGGTGGCTGTCGATCGGAAAGAACTGTTCGCCATATCAGATGCCGGGTTCCCGATGGAAGCTGGTTGATCAGGATCCGCCAGATACTCGTCATGGCAGGCGGAATCACTTCCGCTGAGCGTATCCGCTCCGCCCTTATGACACATCAGGGAGATGTGCTGGACACACACCGGGGGATCCCCTGCCAGCTCCCTGCCTGCAGTTCGGACCTGTAAGAGCCCCGCACCCCGTCTCCCTTCCTTCACATGGGCCGACAGTTCCCGCGACTCCATCAGCTGCCGCCGCCGGCACCGTTTAGACTGCCGGAAAGCATTGCAGTGCAAACCACCGCCGCACATTTGCGCGGAGTCCTGGCTCCGGCGGAAATAATCCTCCGCGCCCCCAGCCATCGCTCCCTTCGGTCGTTTCCCCACCTGCAGGCAGGTAACCGCCCGATGCCACGCCGTCCAGGTGTCTTTTACAGTGGCAACTCGCGGGCATGAGCCAATCGGGTGGGGTTCGTGATGCCCCATCTGCAGCTGACGAGAGTTCCACCGGAGATCATGAAAAACAGGACGCACTTACCGGGTCAAGTATTTGAGCCACAGCAGGGGAAGCTCAGTTTCCGGGTTCATACCACGGGAATTCCCGCCGCCTGTTCATCCGGGTTTTCGAACTGCATAGATCCAGAATTAGACAGTACCGAGAGGCCATTATGGATACGTTAACTGTGGAGAAACTGGAATCTCTGTTCGAGCCGCAGCCGGACTGGTGTGTGTCTCTTTATCTGCCGACGCACCGCGCCGGGAAAGAAGTCAGGGAAGATCCGATCCGCCTGAAGAACCGGATCTCCGAAGCCGAATCCCAGCTGGAACAGGCCGGGATGCCGGAAGGAGAAGCACGCAGGCTGCTCGAGCCAGCCAGTCAGCTCTGCGATTTCGATGAAGCAGCCAACCGGGAATTCTGGCAGCATCAGGCCGACGGCCTGGCGATGTTTCTGTCGCCTGAGGCGACAGAGCAGTACCGTCTGCCCGAAGACTTCCCGGAACTGACAGTGGTGGCCCATCGGTTCCACGTGAAGCCATTACTGCAGGCCGTCCAGCAGGATGGCCAGTACTGCGTCCTGGCTGTCAGCCGGAACGGCGTACGCTTTCTGGAGGGAAATCGAAGCGGTCTGACCGAGCGTCCAATTGCCGACCTGCCCGAGAGTCTCCAGGCGGTGGTAGGAGGTGAGCATCAGAAGGGCTTCAACCTTCATTCCTTTCGTGTGCGGGCCAGCTCTGCCGATGGCGCGGTCCCGCACGGGCACGTCGAATCAAATGAGGAACATGAACTGAAGCGGTACTTCCGCACCATTGATGACGCGCTGAATGCGGCTCTGCAGAACGACAATCGTCCGCTGATCTTCGCGGGGGTGGAAGAGCTGTTTCCCTTCTTCCGCGAAGTATCCGATTATGGCAATCTCGTTGCAGAAGCCATCGCCGGCAATCCGGACGAGATGTCGGTCGAAGAACTGCATCAGCACGCCTGGCCTCTGGTGAGCCATGTGCTGCAGGGACGGCAGAAGGAACATGTCGACCGCTGGCAGGCCGCACAGAACTCTGATCTGGGTGGCGTCGATATAGAGGAAATTCTGAATGCTGCTCACGATGGACGTGTCGAAACACTGCTGCTGAACCCCGATTGTCAGCAGTGGGGAATTTATGACGCGGACTCGCGCACCGTTCAACTGGCGGACGAGGCGAGCGCCGAGAACTACGATCTACTCGATCTCGCCGCCGTGCGGACGCTCCGGGCGGATGGTCGCGTGGTTCTGCTCGACGAGCCTGCTGAACTGGGGCCCGACGGGTGTGCTGCCATATACCGTTATGCGGCCCCCGAGGCATGAAATCCTGGCCCGGGACGGCGGATGCGTGCGTCAATGGGCTGGACCATTCCAGCCCTGATTTCCGCTGGCTGCTCTCCGGTCGCATTCTGTCGGGGTTCCGCCAGGCGGAGGGGGCCGACTCCTGCGGGTTCTGTTCCCTGAGGGCAGGAAACTGGATCACGCCGACAGGGGGTTTCGGCCGGGAACAGAGCGATTCCCCGCAGGTCAAACCCGGCCGCTGTAACAACCGGACTGCCAGGCCCGCTTCCCGCAGGGCAACTCTGTCTGTCCCGTCTGCTCTGTTATCACCGGAGGTCCAGCGATGAACCGGGACTTGCTCGTAATCGGAACGGGGCCAGCGGCATCCCGCGTGGCCCGCAAATGTGCGGATGCCGGCTGGTCCGTCGCCGTCGCCGAAAAGCGGGAGTATGGCGGTACCTGTGCGCTGCGCGGCTGCAATCCGAAAAAGGTGTTCGTGCGGGCGGCCGAACTGCTGGACTGGGCCCGGCGTGCCAATGGAAAGCTGGTTCACTGCGAGAACGCCCGAATCAACTGGACGGACCTTGCTGGCTTCAAACGTGAATTCACTCAGGCAATTCCCGAGAAAAGCGAACAGAGTTTTCAGACTCTCGGAATCACCACCCTGCACGGCACGGCTCGCTTTCTGGATCATCAGGTCGTTCAGGTGGGAGAAACGACCGTCGAGGCTCGGCACATCCTGATCGCGACCGGGGCGAAACCGGCTCCACTGGAGTTTAAGGGGCACGAGCACGTTGCCTGCAGCAGTGATTTCATGAACCTGGAACAGCTGCCCTCCAGAATTCTGTTCCTGGGTGGTGGATACATCTCATTCGAGTTCGCACATGTTGCCGTGAGGGCC
>JAGQPV010000750.1 GCA_020426545.1 Planctomycetaceae bacterium | reverse complement strand
CATCGGCATCGAGGACCAGGCGAAGGCGGTGGCCTACCTCCCGGCGCTGCAAATGCGCTGCAATCCGGGCGTCTCTGATGGTCAGGAGGCGGCGGCAGCTGGCACAGCCAGCAGCCCGGAAAAAGAAGAAACCCCTGCTGGTGACAGGGGTTTCGTCGTGGGATGTCACCAGTCGTCAGACGGTGACATGATGGAGGCGGCGGGAATCGAACCCGCGTCCTGTGATGCCGGACGCCAGACCTCTACGTGCGTAGTTCACTGATTGATCTCGCTGCCTGCAGGTACAGCGAACAAGACCCGCAGTCAGCCAGACTACCGCTTTATCTCACTGAGGGCGTCGCAGTCATCGACCCTCAGCCAGCCCGATTTTTTGTCCGGCCTGCCAGCTCCTCAGGCAGGGATCCTTCGGCCGGGGCTACCTGATTCAGGCAGCCAGAGCGAACTGCTTTTCGGCAGATACTTTTTGATCAGCTTTTTACGTGGCCCACTGATCAACCACGGCACGCCATCTGACGACTCAGTTCATCCAGTCGAATCCAATCGCCCCCTTCACAGAAAAGTGCAGGCAGAGTGAGTCTTCCTCTGTCTGCAGGCCAGGAGATGGCGGGAAAGCCACTTCCTGCTGCTTCTGGACCGAACTTCCAATCCTGCGGGAAATTATAGGCCAGCCCCTCGCCAATGTGAAGCTGCTGCCTGCCTTCGCGGAGCCCAAAGACTGCTGAGAAACCGAAAGCCAGCCAGGATGATTGCCACCGCCTTCTCTCTGATTGACCAACTTCTCTCCTGAATCTCTGTAATGTCCGTCGAAGCTCGACCCCTGTCATGGACACGGAGCCGTGAAACAGGGTTCGCTGCGGAAGGACGAATCCTTCCAGCCAGTCGAGCCAGGTGGAGGGAGGAAGCATTGCGCTCCGAGAAGCACGATGTGGAGCGGCATGACGACAGCGCCATCCCGACGGCGGGGGCTGTCGCAAGGGGCCGAAAGAGGGGCCGTCAAGCTGACGCCTGCTCCAGCTTGCGGCCAATCAACCCTGGGTAAGATTCCCAGAGAAGCTGAAGATCACTCGGCGGTCTTGCTGCCGGTGGCTCGTTTTCTGGCAGAAGCAGCTTCCAGTTCCTTGAGGCGGACTTTCTGGCCCTCGGTCAGCACCGCAGCGATATCGCGGTCCCGCTGTGATTCCAGGGCTGCGAGCTGCTTCTCAAGGTCTTCAATCTGGCTGCGATACTTTTCCTGGATGGAGTAGATGGTTCGCCGCTGTTCCTGGCTGACACCCAGTTTGCCGTAATTCCTTGGCAGGCGGCCACTTAACTTTTTGGGTTCTGCCCTGTCTGCCGCACTGCTGCGCGATTCCTGAGCCAGCTGAACGGTGACCGCTCTGGCTGCAGGTTCCGCTGATTTCTCTTCGGCCGTCAGGCCGGGCTGATCGCCCACCGCCACCAGAAACAATCCCCCCGCCATCAGCAGGGCTGTCGCAGCCATTTGTCGCATGTTCTCTTCCTGCTCTGAAAAGTTCGATCGATAGAAGCCGATTCCGTGAGAACCATCAGGTTCAGGCACACACTGCCAGCAGCGGTCTCCCCGGACAAACCCGGGCCCCGGCCAGCCAGCCGCGGCTGATGCGGCGACAGCTCCCGGAACCATCAGCATCCGCCGGGTTCGGCCCGCAGCTGACAGTCTTGCCAATAGCGCGCGTCCACTGTGCGCACGTTGCTGACGATTTTCAAGAGCTTATTCTGGAGGGCCGTTGGAAAATGTGCGGATGGGGGAATCTGCAACGGAATGACCGTCTTCGGGTGCCTTGATCGGAGACTTCGCCATCGCAGATGGCGAATCAGGATCCAGTTACCAATACCTGGCAGTTATCACCCGGCAGCACGTCATTTTCACCTGCTCACCCCACATTTCACCTGACCTGTTTCGCCCTGACACGTTGCTTGGTCGTGGTTTCCGGCAGGGCAGTGAGGCAGGCAGGCACAAAACGGCACTATCTGGACAGATGTGAAATATTTTTCTGGAAATTTTCTGTCCGCTATGGGACAACAAGAGCTATCTCAGTGGAAGGGGAACCCTTCGGGCGGTTCCGCAGCGGGCCAGGCAGAACGGAAGAGAATCATGTACACCACACTCTGCAGAATGTTTACCACACTGGTGGTCGTGGCATGCCTCACTGTGAACGGGGCTGCTGCCGGAACTGAGCGGGCAGACGATCCGGCAGCGGAGCAGTCTCCCCTGACCCGTGCCGCAGCCAGACTGGCTGCCGGAGTGGCCCGGCACCTCGCGGCAAGTGGCGAGGATTCGGTCCAGCAGGGTCGAATGACTGGTCTGAACAACCGCCTCCGCAACCGAATTCGCGAGGATGTGCGCAGCCAGCTTAAGAAAGAGGGGATTGAGGAATCCACGGAAGCTGGTATGCAGATATCCTGCCGCCTCGCCGCGGAAACCGAAGGCTCGAAGACGCTGATTCTGATTGAAATGTCGCTGCGCAACCGGCGGCAGCAGGTCATTCACCGCTACCGCGAAATCGCCGTCTGCAGCCCGGGGGACCTCGACGAAGTCGCCACTGCACCCTGACTGGCCCGCGTGGTTCCAGCCAGGAGCTTCACAAGAGAGAACCGTGTTCAGCAGGCAGGCTGCTTCTGGAGCGCACAGCAACCCGGAAAGCGGTTCCCCTTCGTGCCCTTGCCGCTCGACGGGAAATGGCCCGGTGGGAGGCATCAGCGGATGGAGGACCAGGCAGTGGCCGGACACTGCAGCCGGAAACCGAT
>JAGQPV010000749.1 GCA_020426545.1 Planctomycetaceae bacterium | reverse complement strand
CACGGTACACCACCGCCTGTTGTGCGCATTCCCAACAGCCGCCTCCGAACCGTTCCGCCTCGACAGAACAGCTGCTGGCCAGCCCGATTCGTGCCTGGCCCCGGCTGAGGCACTCTTTTTACAGAGCGGGAAACTCATGCACCGGCATGCTCCGCAGACCAGGCATGGCCAGAGACCGGCGGAATTTCTCCTCCGCACGGCCGCGGTACTGCTCCTGCTGACGGGCGGCTGCCAGCTGCAGGCCCTGTCTCCCGAGGAACAGGCCGCCCGCGATCTGGCGGACATTCGCGTTGCAGCCACTGCCGCCGCGGAAAAACTGGTGGCCGCCGGAGGGCAGGTCCATCGGAACGAGGCGGGGGCCGTCATCGACCTGCGGCTGCAGAATTTCAAACTGACGGAAAAACAGCTGGAGCAGCTGGCCGAGCTGAAAGAGCTGGAAACGCTCGACCTGCGGTACAGCACCATCGACGATGCCGGACTGGCGACGGTGGCCTCACTCCCGCACCTGAGGGAGCTGCAGCTGTGCGGCTGCACGTCCTTTACCGACGCGGCCCTGGAACAACTGAGGGAGATGAAGTCGCTGCGGTCACTCGATCTGACGGTCACCCGCACCACCGACGCAGGGCTGGCACGACTGAAGGGCATGGCCACTCTGGAATCGCTGACACTCAGCGGCTGCCAGCTGACCACCGCAGCTGGGACGCACCTCAGTCAGATTCCCGGACTGAAAAAGCTGAGCCTGTCGGTGACTCCCATTGGAAACAGCTGTCTGACATCGCTGGCTGAACTGCCCCAGCTGGAATCGCTGAACCTCTCTCATACTGAAGTCACCGACGGCGGGCTGGACCGTCTGAAAAATCTGCCACAGCTCCGCCATCTGCAGCTGGCCGGCCTGCCCGTGACGAATATCGGTCTGGAGATTCTGGCGGAACTGAAGCTGCTCGAATCCATCGACCTGGCCGGCACCTCCGTCACCGACGACGGGCTGGTTTATCTGCGGCAGCTGCCGCACCTCAAGTCATTGAACCTGCAGAGCGTTCCGGTGACCGATCACGGGATTGTGCATGTCTGTGCCCTGCAGGAGCTGGAAGTTCTGACCCTCATCAACACCCGTGTTTCCAGCCGGGGTGTGGAGGAACTGGCTGTGCTTTCCGGCCTGAAGAAGCTGGGACTGCGGGGCCTGACCATCGAACGCAAGTCCATTGAACGGCTGAAACAGCAGGTTCCCGCCTGCTGGCTGAATCTGTAACCTCACGGGCAGCACCAGCCCGGTTCCTACTGCGCAGGACAGCGATTTTCATGATGTCCCCTCGACTGACGGCCGGCCGGATTGTGCTGGTTCTGGTCACTCTCACCGCCGCTGGCTGCGGGCCGCAGCTGCCCGACTTCGATGCCGATATGGAATCGGAACGGCAGCAGGAACTGCAGCATTCGGAAGATCCCCTGCTGGCAGCTCTGAGCGAGGCGGGAGGCGATCTGCGACAGGGGCTGGAACAGGCCGGAGCCGATCTGGAGACCGACAAGGCCGGCCACATTACGGCCATCTGGTTCTATCGCAGCGAACTGACCGATGACGGCCTGGAACTGCTGATCAACCTGCCGTACCTGGAGCGGCTGGAACTGCAGGGCTGCGAAAATCTCACCGATGCCGGCATTGCCCACCTTCGCAGAAGTCTGACGCTGCGGTGGCTGGCCATCACGAAGTGTGATGGAATTACGCCGGCCACATTGCGCTCCGCCAGTCGCATGGACGGGCTGGAGGGACTTTACATCTCTCACTGCACGGGCTTCGCCGGCGATGTGGACCTGACCCCGCTGAAAACAATGCGCTCGCTGCGGGAACTGTATCTGATCGGGACGGGAGTGACCGATGCCCGGCTGCGGAATCTGGCTTCACTGGTCAATCTGCAGGCCCTCGGCCTGAACAGCCCGGAGGTGACAGATGCCGGACTGAAGCATCTGGTCCCGCTGACGCAGCTGGCCGAAGTGAATGCCACCGGCACACAGATCACGAAAACCGGAGTCAGCCATCTGCATCGCCGGCTGCCTGGCTGCCGGGTCATCTTCGACGAACCGGCCACGAGGCCGGTGGAACCTGTCAGCAGCGAAGAAGAGTAAGCGAAGGGCCGGCAGCACCAGCCCGGGGGCACATTCCGCCGGGACGCGCCAGAGGCACCGCCTGTCACTCGGCCAGCACGGCCAGCAGCTGGTCGAACAGCCGGTCCACTTCCTGCCGGGTTTCTTCATCGAGGCGAAAACCCACCGGTCCGCGAACCACCGTGTTGGGGAAAATTCCGCGGCGGTGCAGCAGATGTTTCTCCACCGCCAGGAAACCATCGAGCCCGCTCTGCATGGCCACCAGAGCCGAAACCGGCTGCGAAATCCGGTACACACGGTCCTCGTCGCCCGCTTCCAGCGCATTCCACAGGGCCATGATCGCATCCGGCATTTCGCCGCCGGGCATGGTGCCCACAATGCCGCGACGGTAACTGTCGACCAGAGCAATCCCGCCACTGCCCTCAAACACAGCTGCCTTCCCGCCGGTTGCTTCCCGCAGTGCCGACAGCCGGGGGCCAATCGGCACGGCTTCCGGCTTGAACAGCACCCGGCTGCCGAACTCCTCAAGCACCCGGGCCTGCAGCTCGATGGACATGGGCCGGCCCACATAACCGCTGGCATCCTGCACGATGACGGGAATCCGCACGGCATTCAGCAGCCGCTCGTAATACCGCAGCAGTTCGCTCTCATCGAGGGAAGTCGCCACGGG
>JAGQPV010000074.1 GCA_020426545.1 Planctomycetaceae bacterium | reverse complement strand
GATGACGAAGGCGCTCCAGCTGACTTCCGACATCCACCACGGCGGGCGGGCGGTCGTGTGGACGGGCACACTGGAAGTGGCGGAACTCAAGCGGGACCAGATTCGCGGCTTCGGCACCGACTTCTACGCGTCGAACCCCGTTCGCTTTCCCCTGGGCGTGACGATCGAAACCATGCCGGGAGACTGACACTGCGGAAGATGTTTCACCGTTGAGGCCACTTCAACGAAAAATGGCCCGCCGGCTCCCGGTCTCTGGCCATCTCGGCCGGAGAAACTGGAAGCAGGTGAGCCATGGGGTTCGCTTCAGCCGCATCGTTCAGTTCGCGGTGCGGTTCACTTCGCGGAAATGTTGTAGCACAGCAGCGTGCCCTGGTCCCGCAGGTACAGCTTGCCGTGGGCGATGGCCGGGTGAGGCCAGCTGCTGCCGTTGTTGGAGGCCAGCTTGAACTCGCCGTTCAGCCGGTACTCTTCGGGCGTGGCCTCAATCAGGCCCATCACGCCGTTCTGGTAGCGGAAGTAGAGCTGGCCGTCGGCGTAAATCACGGCGGCGGAACCCGTGCCGGGACCACGCCCACCGTTCCAGACGGTCTTGCCGGTCTTCATTTCCACACAGACCGGGAAGCCCTTGTTGTGGCCGTGCCCGCAGTAGATGTAACCATCGACCAGCACCATGCCGCCGTGGTGGTTCTGCAGGTCGCGGCCTTCGAGGAAGTAGATTTCCTCGGCCCGCACTTTGCCTTTGCCGTCCGGGTGCAGTTCCAGCAGCGCGGAACCCGTGTTGTAGCCCGTCGAGCAGAAGACGTAGTTCCCGCTGACAATCGGCGTGGGAATGTTGGCCGTGCCGTTGGCCACCTTGTTGTAGTGCCACAGCAGACGTCCGTCGTCGGCCGCCACCGCGCTGACTCCCTTGCCCGTCAGTTGCACGTACTGCCGCACACCGCCACCTTCGCTGATGACGACGGAAGAGTAGGCGGCTCCCGCCCGGCCTTTGGGGCCGGGTTCCTCGGGCATGGGAGTTGTCCAGATGATAGCACCGGTTTTCTTATCGAGCGCGGCCAGCATGACGTCTTCGGCACCTGGCGTGCAGATCAGCCGGTCGCCATCGATCAGCGGGCTTTCACTGTAGCCCCAGCCGGACATCATCTTCCCGCCAAAATCGCCCTGGAACCGAGTGTCCCACACGACCTGGCCGCTTTTCACATCGGCACAGACGAGGTGGCCTTCACGGCTGAGAGCGTAAACGCGGTCCCCATCGATGACCGGGGTGCAGTTCGGGCTGCCGGAACCCATCGAGGTGGACCACAGCTCGCTGCCGTCTTCCAGCGACAGGGCGATCAGGTCGGTGCCGCCTTTCCGCTGGCCGAGGGTGAAGATGCGGCCATCGGCAATGGACACGCTGGAGTACCCGCCACCCAGCCCTTCGACTTTCCACAGCAGGGGCGGGCCATCGTCACTCCATTTCTGGAGCAGACCGGTCTCGGTGCAGATACCGTCGCGGCTGGGGCCACGCCAGTCCGGCCAGACGCCCTTCTTCGCTGCCGACTCGGCAGCTCCCAGGCCCAGTGGCAGAACCAATGCCGCGACACACAGCAGCTGGAAAGCACGCAGTTTCATATTTCAGACTCCCCTCGGATCGGCGGAACCGGGTGAATGATGGCTGTGCGGCACGAGCCCGCAACGGACAACTGGTCGTTCGGGCCGGCGGGTGAACTGCCGAACCCGTTCCCTGATTTTCCTGTCATGGCAATCAGAACCACCAGTTGAGTCTAGCGGGCAGTTCAGGCTGCAACAATGAACACGCTGCGGCTGCTGGTTCCGTTGCAGGAAGGCGGCCAGGGGAACTGCCGTGGAAAATGGCCAGTGACCTGGCCCGGCGAAGAATCGGACCGGCCCGGAACGAACCTGGTTTTTTCTTGACGCTCCCCTGCTGCCTGGTCACCCTCGAAAGAAGACGGCCACTGCGGAAACAGGGACGTTGTCCCGATCTGTGGCCGAACGCCCCACACCGGAGACACCAGATGCTGATGACGAGCTGGATTCATGCCTTCCGCCAGACACGGTGGGCGCAGCGTATGGCGAGTGCAGCCCGGTCCCGGACGGCCGAGGCTGGTTCGCCGTGGTCCCGGCGGCACTGGCCGGGGATGATTCCAGTAACTCTGCGAGCCGAGCAGCAGTACCCGTTGTCGGCCACGGTTCGCCGTCGTCGTACCACCCGCCGCCGCAAGCTGTGCTGAGAGCGCGGGCCCGCGGGGGGGGACCACGTTCCCCATGACCAGACCTGTCCGGTGGAGAGCTGCTTCGTGAAACCCATGTTGACTGGATTGCGGGCGTTTCGCCCCGTTGTCACTCTCGCGGTGATCCTTGCTGCGGGCCTGCTGGCGGGACCACAGCTACAAGCAGCCGAGCCGGCTGACAGGCCGGCCACTGCCGAGCTGCCACGGGTGCTGCTGATCGGAGACTCAATCTCCATCGGCTACACGAAACCGGTAATCGAGCTGCTGAAGGGCAGGGCAGAAGTCCAGCACAACCCCGGTAATGCAGGGAATACGGGCCGCACTCTGCCGAATCTGGCAAAGTGGATTGCGCCCGAGCGGGGGAAGTGGGACGTGATCCACTTCAACTGGGGGCTGTGGGATCTGTGTTACCGGCATCCCGATGCAAAAACGAAGGGACGGCGGGACAAGATCAACGGCACGGTGACGCACACACCGGAAGAATACCGCCAGAACCTGGAAAAGCTGGTCTCCATGCTGGAGCAGACCGGCGCGAAGCTGGTGTGGGCCTCGACCACGCCGGTTCCGGAAGGTGAAGCCGGTCGGAAGGTGGGCGACGAGGTGATTTATAACAGGATTGCCGCGGAGGTGATGCAGAAGCACGGCATTCCGATCAACGACCTGCACGCGCTGATGGCACCCCACATGAAGACAAAAACTACCGCGCCCGGTAATGTGCACTTCACGAAGGAAGGTTCGGCCATGCTGGCGGCACAGGTGGCCGAGGCAATTGAGAAGCTGCTGCCGCAGGAATAGCCGATGCGAATGCTGCTGCCGGATACGGGCCGACAGCAGCTGTGGCAACGGCGCAGCCCGCCCCGGGTGCAGATGGCGGGGCGCAGGAACAAGGTGAGGGCACGGTCTGTCCCGTCAGACTGCGGAGCGGCTGACAGCCTCGTTGCTTTCCGCCGGAGCGGAAGTTCTGCCCATGCGGAAAGCCCGTACTGCCGGCCGCACCGGTACAGGCACGGCCAGCATCTGGCAGGCTTATTCTTCCGGCACGTAGGGCAGCAGGCCCATGAAGCGGGCCCGCAGCACGGCGGCACGCACGGCACGCTGGTACTTGGCACAGCTGCCGGTGCGGCGACGGGACAGAATATGTCCCTCGCGGTCGAGCATCAGCCGCAGGGTGCGCAGATCTTTAAAGTCCACGTACACCGGACGGGGCGAATGATCGCAGCCATGGGGGCAGAAGCGGCAGCGGAGCTTCTTCTTCAGCCGAGCCCGCTTCTTCCGCAGCTTCTTGATATCCGTCCGGTTGTACTTCGACATTCAATTCGCCTCTGTTCTCTACTCGGAGATTCCGATTGCAGCCCGTTGCCCTGGCTGGGCGTTATTCCGGGAAGATTGCCACACTGAACCTCACGAAACCCTGCGAGATTCGTGCTTCCGTTCGGGCCTGCAACCCTGCATCTGAAATATTCTGCTGCATACAGGCCCCGAGAGGGGCATTGATTCAGGGTGACAGTGCGGACCGACACCCCACAACTGATTTTGCTGCTGTCTTCTTCACCCGGAAGAGGGAATTCCGCCGGGAGCCGGAACGAAGCCGGAAGCGCGTCATTATGCGTGACGAGGGAGCGGGTTGCAACCGTTCCGGCCGCTGTGTTATGGCGGGATTCCTGCCGGGCCGGACGCATTTTGAAGAAAACAACGCAAACTATTCCCTGATTGCAAGTTACAGCAAATCGCCCCCACTGCCACGGGTTCCACGACCGACACATCCCTGCCGGGATCGGGATTTCCGCAGCAGCCCGGGGGAATGGCCGGCCAGCGGGACGAACCTCGCTAACCGGTGGAGCCGGAACCTATCAGGCAAGAACCGGGCCGGCGGAGATGGTGATCCAGGTGGTGGCCTCCGCACCGGGACGCAGCACCTGCAGGCCGGTGTCGATTCCGTCGGCCTCCAGACGAATAGCGTCGGTCACACAGGTGTACGGTTCGATGCACACGGCATCGCGGCCACCCGGAGTATAGACGACCAGCTCGCGGAACAGCGGGTCACTCTGCTGCACCACTTCGAGGCCCGCGACAGGATCCATCAGCCGGGATTCCACGGGTTTGTCTGACGGCAGGCCGGTGAGAACATCGTCCAGCTGCAGCTCACCCAGACGGGGGGAGCGACGCAGATCGGCTGATGCGGGGACTGGTGTTCGCTCTCCCGTGGGCAGGCAGTTGACCAGGCTCCAGGCTTCAGTCGCGGGTGCTTCCACCAGGCAGTCGGCGGCAGTCGAACCTTCAGCCAGCGGCAGCCGAAAGTAAGGGTGTGTGCCCAGGCCCCACGGCAGGGGTGTTTCTCCCGGATTGCTGATGCGGAAATCGGACCGCAGCAGTGCACCGCCGGTTTCGCCGGCCTCCAGCGACCAGGTGAGCTGCAGGATGAAGTCGGCCGGCCAGCTGTCGCGGCGGGAAGGAGCGTCCCGGCTGAGCTGGAACTCGCCGGTGACGAAATTTGCCTCCTGGCGGATGACCCGCCAGGGGAGGTCGATGCAGAACCCGTGAATCGCATTTCCGTCCGGATCGCGGAGGCCGACGGACTCCGGAATTTCGTAATCAACACCCTGCCAGTGGAATCGGCCATCGCGAATGCGGTTGGGAAACGGAAACAGCACGGGAATGCCGTGGCTGGACGGGCGATGGCTGCCGCTGGCAAAGTCGGTGGGAGCGTCGATTACTTCGATGGTTCGGTCACCGGCGACGACGGAAAACCGGAAGCAGTTGAACCCCTGGTCGACGGCAACTTCTGCCGTGGAACCGGTGGCTGGGTCTGTCAGCACGACGGACTGGCCCATGGGGAGACTCCTGTTCTGCAGGGGGTGAGCACTGGGTGGCAGACACTGGCCGTCCCGGCGGAATCAGCGAGTCGGTACCGAGGCACGGACGGCAGATCAACCGGAGAAAACACCAGCTTGTGATCTCCGCAGGTTCTATTCAATCGGCAGACGGTATGATACCCTCGAAGTGACTGTTCTTTCCGCACTCGATGCCGGGCCGGAGTGAGGGGAACGGGCTTTTCTCAGTCGACAGCCGCGTCTGACGGCTGTCGCCGGTGTCCTCATCGGAACCGAACGATGTCCCATTCCGAACGGATATCCTGCGATGATGCGTTCTTCCCTGTTTCGTAACGTGTGGCTGCTCTGTGCTGCGGTTGCCTGCCTGCAGCTGTCGGTCGTGGTGAGTCCTGAAGCCCGGGCTGCCGAACCTTACCCGTTTGAAACGAAGCCTCGCGAGGTGGATAAGGAAACGGTGCTGAAGGTCGATTTCGAGGGCAGCCTGCCGCGGGGCGGGGAAATTCTGGGTGATGGTGAAGTGCGGGCCGGCATTGGCGTGGGCGGTTCGAAGGGCCTGATTGCCACAAAGAAGGGCGAGTTTGCCATCTTCCCGATTCAGAAGGAACGGATCGGCCAGAGCCGGTTTGACCTGACGATGAACTACGGCGGTGAAGGCTTTGGTTATGTCGTGGCCCGACTGCGGGCCTACGACCGGTCCGGCAAAGTGCTGAAAACGGCTACTGCCGGGGCAGGGTGGGGCATCACCCCGTCGATGAATTCGATGCGGCGGCAGGAGACGACCATTGAAGTGGAAGAAATTTACGGTATCGCCCTGGTGCTGGAGAAGACGACCGACGAAGGAACCGTGCAGGTCGACAACATTGAACTGGTGCTGCACGACAACGACGTGATTTATGGCCGCAGCGCCCGCAAACTGCTGACTAGCGCGCTGACCAGCGAAGGGCTGGAAGTGACGGAACTGGGCGATCTGTGGGTCGCGAAGAGCGAACGGCGGACCAGCTACTTCGACGCCAGCCGGATCGATGAAAACAAACGGTATGTCCGCAGTGAATGGCAGGAGCGGCTGCATGTCGGCACCACGTTCCACCAGATCAACGGCGAACTGCCGGGCTTCATGCTGGGAGTTTCCGCCAGCCAGGCCTCACTCGATCTGGCCGCCACAAAATTGAAAAAGCCGCTGGTCGGGGCCTACGAATACTTTCTGGATGATGTCAAGGACCACGGGTTCAACCTGGTGAAGGTGGACTTCACCAAAGAACTGGAGGAGTTCGACCGGCTGGCGGCCGCGCGCGGCATTCGGGTCATTCTGCAGGACCCGTCCTGGAACGGACTGGAAGAGTGGGTCAGCAAGCCGAATGATCCTGCTCCGGCGGCCTGGCTGGAGAAGGCGAAGACGAGCATGGCCCACTACGCGAAGATGAAAAGCCTGATCGGCGTGCACATGAACCGCCCGCTGGGGCAGGGGCATCAGAAGATGCTGGCGGAAGCCCGCAAACATCTGAAATCGCTGGCCCCGAAGGTGCAGCTGGTGGCGGAAGAGGCCAGCGTTTACACGGGCGAGTACATGGAGGCCCCGTACCCGAACCTCGGCCTGCAGACGGCAGGCTACAACCACTATGCCGGGCAGCCGTGGATTCGCCCCTCGAATATCTACCACCCCAACTACTGGCCGCTGGCGCTGACGGAAGGATACTTCCGCCAGATCTTCGATGACTTCCGGGTGCATGCTGTCCCGACGCTGATCAACGTGCCTGTGGGCCCGGAATACCGGGTGAAGTCCATCTCCATGCTGCCGGCGCAGGTGAGTCCGGAACGCACCGGCTGGATTCACGATTCGGGAAATACCTGGAGTGGCTGGTACCGCTACCGGTATCCGCAGAATCTGCTGCGTTCGATCGTGTGGAAGGCTGTGGAGAGTGGAGCCGCCGGAGTCATTTTTGACAGCTGGGGCCCGTCGTCGGTACCGGTCGATTTCAACGGTGCCGAAGCAGTGGCGTCCGGCAGCGTGCCGGCCGGCTCGTACCGGCCGGAGGAACTGCGGCTGGCCGACATGAGCGAATCGGAAGCATGGAAGGAACTGGGAGTGGCCGGTCGGGAACTGGCCGGTTACCAGCAGATGCTGGCCGAAACCACCGTGCACGGCCACAACACGGCCACTTCGAATAATTCCGACGTGAAAGTGCGAACGCTGACTGGTCGCTCCGACCCGTTCAAGGTGCTGGCGATTTCCAATATGGCGATTGGCGAGTACGACGAGGAAGAGCTGAAGATCGACCCCGCCACTGGTGAACTGCAGGGGTATACCCCGGCCGGTTCGGTCACCTGCAAGATTACGATTGAGAAGGATTACGGCCTGATCGACATGGCCACCGGACGGACGTTCGAACCGATCTCCGAAGATGCCGAACGAAAAGCCGTGTACGAGATCACCCTCGGCCCGGGTGAAGGCCGGCTGTTCTTCCGGGGCAAGCTGCGGCTGTTCCGCCGGTTCGCCTCGAAGTACGGCATCAATCCGGATCGGACTGCCGGCGTGCAGCGGTAAGCGCCTGCAGACGCAGGCGGCGTACCCGGGAAATGACCGTGAAGGCAGCATTCGATCCGGCAGCCGCGGAGTCTGGCCGGGTCGAGCTGCCGGGGGCGGGCGTTGCAGCCTCAGGCCAGCCCGCGGAGCTTGCGCAGCACCCACTCGACTGACATCAGCAGAGTGAAGATCACGATCAGACCCCAGTGGTCCCACAGATTGGTGCGGGCCACTGTGGTCACTTCCCGCAGCTGAAACGCTTCGGTTCGGCGGGCTTCCGCCAGGAATTCGGGCAGCTCTTCCGGAGTGAGAAAACGCCCGCCCGTGGTGGCGGAAATCTCTTTCAGCAGGCCGGGGCTGGCCTCCGGGTGATCCAGTTCCAGATCGCGGGCTTCCACGATGAACCGCGTCCAGCCGGGGAAGCCAACGGCATTTCCGTCGACAGTGGCCGAAACCCGTACCCAGTAATCGCCCGGTTCCTCCAGGCTGGCGGGGCGGGCCGAGTTGCCCGTGGCAGTTCGCAGCGGGCTGAGTTGCTCAGTTCGTTTGTCGGGCCGCTGCAGCTGGACTTCGAAGGTGGCGTTGTCGAGTGTCCTGCCGGTGCTGTCGCGGGCACCGAACTGAATCGACGGCTGCTGGGCCGGGCCGACCACACGGGGATCGACCGTGGCCCAGACCTGCTGTTCTCCGTCCTGTTCCTTGCGGGCCAGCCACAGAATCACCTGCTGCCAGAACCGCTGGTGTTCCGCCTCAAACCCGCCCAGGGCCCACTGCCAGGTGGTGTCTCCCGCAAAGCCCATCACCCGGGCGGCACCGACTTCACTGGCCAGCAGCAGCGGCAGGCCCCCTTCGCCCACGGCGAGAATCTCGACCAGGCCGCCTTCCGCGGGTCGGAGCCGGTTGGCTCCTTCCAGCGGAGGAAGAGCCGCCCACAGGGCTGCGTTTTCGGCTTCGCTGCCCAGCCGCATCACATAATGCTGCAGGCCGCGACGGGTGGGCTGCATCCGCACGGGTTCCAGCACCTGCAGATCGCTGAGCAGGGCCGGATCGATGGTGGCAATCGTGGCATCGCTCTGCTTTTCGCTTTCCCGCATGCGAATGGGCAGCAGTTTGTCGAGGGGCGTTCCGGCGTATCCGCCCGAACCAAAACTGTGGAACCCGCCGGTCATCAGCAGGCCGGTGCCTTCCTGCACACGGCTGGCCAGCTCCTGCAGATGCCGCGGACCGAAGACAGAAGCCGGCACATCGCCAATGATGTAGACATCGCAGGCACCGGGCTTGAAAAAATCATCGTTCAGCACGTTCTGTCCGGCAAATTTACCAGCTCGAATCGGCTGGTAATCCAGCTGGATCCGGTCGGAGGTATTCACCATCCGCAGGAATTTCTGCTCCGGGCGAATGCGGTCGAAGTAGATCACCCGCAGACCGCCGGAACGCACCGGCACAATCGCTTCCCGCCGGTTGTTGGCCAGCTGCAGTTCGCCTTCGACGGGTTCGGCTTCCACCGTCAGGCGGAACTCTCCGGAAACCTGCGGGACGAAGCTCAGTTCCACCGGCAGCGTCTGCACATCTTCCGTGAATTCGACTTCCCTGGCCGTCACGGCACCGGCCCCGCCGGGTGCGGGCTGCATCGTGCCGGATTCACCGGGACGTACCGCGGACCGGTCTTCCAGCAGCAGCCGAATGGTCACCTTGCGGCCCCGCAGACCGCTGGCCCGCACCCGCACGGTGACGGGAGCCAGTTTGCGGACGAAAGCATATTCGCCCACCTGCAGATCGGTCACGGCGACGTCGCGGGCTGTCTCCGTCAGACTGCCACCGCCGAAGGGAACCGTGTGCACGAAGACATTCAGGCTGCGCAGGCGGTCGGCCACCATGCGGGGATCGGCGTCGAAGGGTTCGACGGAACGCTGGGCGCCATCGCTGAGCAGCAGAATGCCGGAAATTCGTTCGGGCTCGATCTCACGAATCACCCGCCCGAGGACATCGCCAATGGCGGACTGATTCCCCGAAGGTGGCTCCGTCTGGGGAGATTCCACGGGAATCAGTTCTTCGGCAAAGTCGTACCACCGCAGCTCCACCTGTTCGGCAATGGCGGTCAGATCGGAACCGGCGGCTTCCAGCGCCTTGAGCAGGGCCGCCCGACGGCTCAGCCCACCCGTCCCGCCATCGGCCGTCTGCATGCTGCGGCTGAAGTCCGTCAGCACGACCAGCACCGCCTGGCGGTCGTTGGTTTCCTCCTGCTGAAAGGCCGGCCGCAGCATGGCCAGCAGCAGCAGCAGGGCCGCGGCACCGCGCAGCCCCAGCATCAGCCAGCGTGACCGGGCTGGCAGATTGCGCAGCTGCCGGCGACCGGCCTGCAGCACGGTCAGTGCCAGCAGCGCGGTAACCAGCAGAATCAGCGGCCAGGGCCAGACGGGGTCAACAACGAGTCGCATGGGTTCCTGTCAGTCCGGGGTGCCCGGTCGGGGCTGTCTGCAAAGTCCAGTTTTCAGGTTGAATCAGGCAGCCGGCGCGGAGGGCAGCACCTCGGCCCGCCGACCGCCTTCCGCCTCGTAGAAATGGTTGGCGACAAACTGCTCGGCACAGAAGACGACGATCAGCAGAATCAGAACGGCGCCATACATCTCCTGCCCGACCTGGTTCAGCCGCCGCATTCGCTCCAGATCGGCCGGGTTGCGGGCGAGGCTGTACTGTTCGGCTCCCAGCAGGGCATCCAGATCGGCGGGCAGCAGCCGGGTGAAATCACTCTCCGCCACAGGCAGATTGACTGTGAAACCAGCCACCGGTGTTGCTGGTTCCTGTGCGGCGAACAACAGATAGTGGCCCCGTTCGCAGGCCTCGGGAACGGGCAGGCTGGCTGCTCCGGCCGGACTGGTCAACTCCGACTGAATCAAAGTCGGCCACCGCAACAGCCAGTTACCGGCCTGACTTCGATCCTGATCGCCGGGCAGCCGCAGAACCACATCTTCGCCGGCTTCGAAGTTGTACTCGCCGGCTGTCTGCCGGGCGAGGTAGCGTGTCAACTGGTGGGTCAGTGCGACAAACGACCAGCGGGCATAAGGCAGGTCACCCCAGCCGAGGTCATCCACGGCAGTCGTCAGCAGCATGACCCGACCGGCATCGATGCGGCGCTCGATCAGGGCTGGTTCGGTCAGGCGGTCGGTATAGCGAACCAGTACCGAGGCAGCGGGATCGGGCTCGACCCGCCAGTAGCGGCGAATATCGGCGGTGATCAGATCTCCGAAACCGCCGAGCTGATCGTACGGGGCCAGCACCGGATGAGGCGATGGCTGCAGATCCAGAAACTGGAAGCCGAATTCATCGCCCCGAAACTGCAGCGGTGCCAGCAGGCGGGCCGGGAGGATGGACTGGGGCAGTTCGGCATTCCATGCTTCGAAATCGATTCGCTCGTGACCAAGCACGACGAACAGCCCGCCGCCCTGGCGGACAAAATCGGCCAGCCGCTCCCACAGATCGGTGGACAGCCGGCGGAGACTGAACAGGCAGACGACGTCGTAGCGGGACAGATCGGCCTGCTCGAGCTGGCCCGGACCGGCCAGTCGGCATTCAAAAGCCGGCTTGCGGCCGAGTCGAATGAGTTCTTCCGGAGCGAGAGCCTGCCGCCAGAAGTTGGCTTCGCGGGCCTGTTCCGCAGCCAGCAGAACCCGGGGAGGGCGGGCCACGCCAATGGTAAACTGGCGCATGTCGTCGCCCCGGAAGGCATCCCGCGTGGCGGCACGCAGCTCGCCCTGAACCACCGCTCCCGAAATGTCCGGAATCAGAAACTGAAATTCCTCGCCCGGCCGGACCTGCTGCTCTCCCTGTTTGACGGGTGTGCCGGACTGGTCCTGCAGCAGCAGTTCCACGGTCACGGTCCCCGGCTGCCTGGCAGCCCCCGGTTCCGTCGCCGGGCCGGCATTCGCAACGGGCGATGCGGTGCCTTCACCTGTCCCACTGCTGCCGAATGTGCTGTGGAGCAGTCCTCCGCGAATCACCAGTTCCGAGCCTTCGGTCACGACCTCACGGGACAGCCTCAGCGAATCAAACGAGATGTTGACCGGCTCGGGCAGGCCGACATCGATAACGTACACGTTCAGCCAGGCCCGTTCCTCGATTTCGGCAGCCAGCGACCGGGCCACCGACAGCTGCCACGCGGAACGGCTCAGATCGGTGTAGATATAGACTTCGCGGATAAAACGGTCGGGCAGCTGGTCGGCTTCCGTCCCCGCACTTCCGGGGGAGATGTTCAGCGTGCGATCCCGGTGGTTCTCCAGCAGCTGCACCGCCTGGCGGAAGCGATCGTTGAGGGGGACCGGGCAGGAAGATGTTCCCAGCAGTTCCAGCTGCCGGGAAGCTCCCGTCAGATCGGACTGGAAGTTCATTTCATCGCGGGTGGAGGTGGCTGCGATGGCGACCCGGCTACCGGAAGGAAATGCCTCCACCTGCTCGCCGGCAAAGCTGCGGGCAACTTCCAGCCGGGTTTTGCTTTCGTGCAGGTACTCCATGCTGAGACTGGTATCGAACAGCAGGACGGCCGCCACGGGCAGATCGTCGGGGATGCGGTCTTCCGGGTTGGCCAGTTCCGCCGCAACCCGCCTCTGCCAGGGAAGACCAACCAGCAGCAGCAGCAGCAGGGCCACCACCAGGCCCGTGCCACCGCGCAGCATGGTCCGCCGGGTGCGCAGTTCGTGCGCGGGCAGCTGCTTTCTCCGCCAGAAGGACTGCAGAGCGAAGTACACGGCCAGGCCGACGCCGGCAATGGCCAGCAGGCGGAGCAGTTCCCCGCGAGTCAGGGCGTAGCCGGCCGGTGGCAGGGAAGGACGGGCCAGTGCGAGCACGATCAGAGCGAGTACGCCCACCCGCAGCAGCAGCAGCCAGATGTGCCGCAGTCGCAGCCGGCGGACGTTATTCTGTCTCCGGAGCGACACGAGCCTCAGCGCCGGAAAGATCAGCTTGCGCGGCTTCGGGCGCATCAGCAGATGCACGCCGATGGGGATCAGCCCCAGCGCGAGCAGGCCAAGCAGTCCTGGGTTGAGAAACGACATGTTCTCCCGTTCGATCCTTGCGGGCGGAGATTCGCGGAGGGCCGGAAACCAGCAGCTGCCATACTGCCCGTTGCCCGGGAAGTCCCGCGGGGGGACTGATTCCGTTCAGATTTCACTACGGTGCAGCGGCTGCGGGAACATGGCACCGGCAGGAACACCCGTACCACGTTCTCTCTGATTGTAGTTCTTCAGGGACGGGCTGTCGGCAGTGGCGGGCCGAAATCCACCTCTGGCCCTTCCATTTCAGGTGGTGGAAGGCCGCTTCGCAAGCCCGAATAAAAACAGGCCCGCGGCTCCCGCCTGTGGGGGGAACCGCGGACCTGACCTGCTCGGCCGTCCCATGACATGGCATGCCATGGGAATATCAGAACGCCGACGGGTTACTTCAGCTCGACATTCCAGTAGGCCTCGCTGATGAACCGCGACCAGCTGTCGATCCGAATGCTGCGGGAGGCGTACAGCGGACGCCACAGCGGACGCACCGGCCACTTGCGCAGCGGCATGCGGGCCTGCTCGGGCGTGCGGTTGGCCTTGGTGGAATTGCACTGCACACAGGCCAGGACGCAGTTCTCCCAGCTGGTTTCGCCTCCCTGCGAACGGGGCAGCACGTGGTCGATCGTCAGTTCCTCGCTGCCGGGCTGCACGCCGCAGTACTGGCAGGTGAAATGATCCCGCTTGAACACATTCCTGCGGCTGAAGGTCACCTGGTTTTCCGGCACCCGGTCGTAGTGCTTCAGGGTGATGACTTCCGGCACACGCAGACGAAGCGTGCGGGTGCGGATGACCGGTTCGTCGTCGTCCGGTTCCATGGCGGCCCAGTCTTCCCAGTCATACAGCTGGAAGTCTGCCGGATCGACGATCCGGGCCGTCTCGTTCCACACCATGACGAGCGAACGGGCGACCGGAGCCACTCCGACTGGCTGCCAGTTGCGATTCAGAATCAGGGTGGGCCGCTCCAGTGCGGACGACATCATCTCACACCTCCAGAATCAGGAACTCCGATTGCGTGCCGGAAACCGGACGCCTGCGGAGCCAGAGGGGATTCTGTCCCGCAGTATGAATGCCGCGTATTCTCTGCGGCCTGCAGCCAGCCGATTCGGGGAATCCGCATGGCCTGGGCCTGGATCATTCGACCTGAAGCTGTACCGGGCCCGCCGCGGGCGGCTGTCCGTGGAGTGCTGTATGGATCCTGAATCAGCCTGTGATGCAACGAGCCCCAAATTCCCGCCGGGACGGAGGCCCCTGTGGAGCTGGAATTTTCCCCCGGACGATCTGTTTCGGATGTTGCACTGGTGTGCTGCTGGCCGGAGAGCCGGACCGAATCCGTGGTGCCAGGCCTGTTGAGGCAGGACCGGAATACATGGCTGCATATTCTGAGTTGTGCGAAGTCTGCCCGAGGTTCCGTCGTCACTCCGGTCAGCAGCAGGAAAGAAAAATAGACTCTCCCACCAGCCGGTTGACGGGCGGAAATTCCGAACAGACTTCCAGACAGTGTAACAGAGACATCTGTAGATTTGATGAATCACATGGCTGAATTCGTCTCTTCCCGCGCGGCGACACCAGTCGTCGGAATGGTGCAATCCGCGTGCCCTGAACGGTTCTCCGCACTCTGAGGGACGGCAGAAATCAGGCCCGATTCCGGACTTGCGCTGTTGGCGGATGGCCCGAACGGTCCTGGCGCCGGTTCAGATTCTCTGCTGCAGAACAGGACGCAGGTTGGCGGGTTGTGGTTCACTTTCCGGGGAAGGGAATCGTACTTTTCCTCAAGGCAGCGACCCGGTTGCGCTGCGGCGGACCGGAAGCCGGCGGTGACTGGCTCTGCCCGGCATACCGTGTCTCTGC
>JAGQPV010000748.1 GCA_020426545.1 Planctomycetaceae bacterium | reverse complement strand
CGGCAGCCCGAATGGAGTGTGCCGCCTCCACTGACGACCTGCTGCAGATCTGCCGCAAGGACCGAACCTGATGCTGAAGAACACACTCGACCGGCTCTCTGCCCGCTTTCCCCGCATTGGCCGGGTGCTGGAATGGTGCGGCCGGCGGAAGAAACGTGTGATTGCCGCCGCTGTGCTGCTGATGCACGTTCTGGGAGCCATCAGTTCGGTCAATGCGGTGATGTCGACCCGCACCTCGCAGGGAGCCATTGCCTGGGCGGTCTCGCTGAATACGTTTCCCTGGGTGGCCGTGCCGGCTTACTGGGTGTTCGGGTATTCCACCTTCGATGGCTATGAAATTCTGCGCCTGCGGGAACAGCATGAGGTCAGCGGGGCGAAGAAGAAGATGATCGAAGAGCTGCAGCGAAATGGCATGCTCATTGAACCGCAAACCGGGCAGGAACAGAACCGGGTTCAGCTGCTGCAGAATCTCGCCGGGATGCCACTGACGCGGTACAACGATGTGGACCTGCTGATCGATGGCGAACAGACGTTCGATGCAATCATCGCCGGCATCAACCGGGCCAGAGAATACGTGCTGGTGGAGTTCTACATCTTCCGGTCGGATGCACTGGGGAAGCGGATTCAGGCGGCCCTGCTGGCGAAGGCAAAGGAAGGGGTTCGCGTTTATATGCTGTACGACGGGCTGGGCAGCCGCAGTATCGACCCTGATTTTGTGGCCGAACTGCAGCAGGCCGGGGTGGTGGTGCATGCATTTCAGACGACGGATTCCGACAACCGGTTTCGGATGAACTTCCGCAACCACCGGAAAATTGTGGTGGTTGATGGTCGGGAAGGCTTTGTGGGCGGGCACAATGTGGGCGATGAATACATGGGCCTCGATCCCGTATTGACGCCCTGGCGGGATACGCACGTTGCCTTCCGCGGGCCGGTGGTTCTCGCGGCTCAGGCGGCCTTCGTGGAGGACTGGCAATGGGCGGCGGATGAGATCCCCGACCTGAACTGGACGCCGGAACGTGCTCCGGAAGGGGATGCCGTGGCCGTGTGCCTGCCCACCGGACCGGCCGATGAATTTGAGACCGGCACACTGATGATGCTCGATCTGATCAATTCCGCCCGCACCCGCCTGTGGATCGCCAGCCCGTATTTCGTGCCCGATGAACAGGTTCTGTCGGCCCTGCAGCTGGCCGCGTTGCGGGGAGTCGACGTGCGAGTACTGATTCCCGAAAACAACGACGATGCCCTGGTCGACCTGACTTCCTGGGCATACCTTGAGGATCTGGAGCGGGTGGGTATTCGCTGCTACCGCTACCAGCCGGGCTTCATGCACCAGAAGGTGATTCTGATCGACGACAGCACCGCTGCAGTCGGCACGGCCAATTTCGACAACCGTTCCATGCGGCTCAATTTCGAGATCACCATGCTGTTCGGCGAGGAAGAATTCGCCGGTGAAGTCGAACAGATGCTGGAGGACGACTTCACCCGCAGCCGTCAGGTGAAAGCCAGCGAGTACTCCGACAGTTCCCTGCTGTTCCGGTTTGGTGTGCGGGCGGCACGGCTGCTGGCTCCCGTGCAGTAGACGGCTGTTACGGTTTGGCGTCGGCCATGACCAGGTCGACCGCGGCCAGCAGATCCAGCTCGCGGAAGGTCAGCCCGGTTTTCGGGTCCTCGATTTTCCGGCCCGTCTGCTGAAAGATGGCCAGCATGGCATCCGGCAGCGTTTTGCCGTGCTGTTTCCAGTCGTAGCCCGCTTTCTCGATGGCTTCCCGCAGAATCATCGCACAACCGGCGGCATGCGCGTTGGATGACGACGTGGCCGTGGCAGCCACCAGCAGGTCGGTATTGGAATATCGATCCAGATGAGCCGTATGCTGTCCTGGCACTGTTCCGCCGATGGCGAAGCAGTGCGGCTGGCAGGCCGGCCAGGAAATCCCTTCGGTGTAGTGGTGATTTCCACAGGGTGCGCCCACCCAGATGCCCAGCTCGCGCAGTTGCTTGAGTTTCTCATCGACCACGGTGGGCACCGGCTGCTGATGCTGCTGATCATCGAGCGGAGACAGGTTGACCGCGGTGATGTTGAATTTCTTGTGATGATCGATCACCCACTCCACCCCCGCCGCCATTGTGGCGGACTCATCCTTCCGCAGATGTACCACCGAGACGCATCGCACCTGAGCGACCTGATTATTAAAGGCCACCCCGAGCACGCCATTGTGATTCAGTGAGGAAGGGTAGCCGACGGATGTCCCGTGATAGCCCGGCGGCACGGGCGTGGGATCGTCATCGAGATCGATGCTGTCGAACCCGGCGACCACCTTCGGCCCCCACGGCAGGCGGGCTGTCCACTGCGGAACATCCATCCGGCATCCGTCATCCAGAATGGCCAGGCACTGCCCGCGGCCCCAGGTCAGCTTTCCGGCGTACTTCTGCCACGTATCGGTCACCCGCATGGCGGCAAACTGATCAGGCTTATACGGCTTCCCGGGAAATTCCTCAGCGGCTGCCGCCGGCTGATCCCCTTCGGCAGGGACATGGCTCTCAATGCCGACGGTGAGGCAGAAGGCGATGAGCAGGGTGGCTGTCCCGGCAGACGAACGGGGCAGAGCAGTCCGGTTGTGCAGTGGAGGCATGGAGTATTCCGAGTGGGGAGTCGAACAGGTGGCCCAGGGGTTGGGCTGGCCAACAGATCGTTAACACGTGTGTAGTATGATACCGGTGATGAGACCTCTTGGAAACCACATGAGTGAAGCCTCCAAAATACAGGATTTG
>JAGQPV010000747.1 GCA_020426545.1 Planctomycetaceae bacterium | reverse complement strand
CGCTGCGACGGAAATGCCAGTGTTCTTCTGTAGGTCGGGCTGTGCCTGACGTCTTTCCCGACACAGAAATCGCCGGGATCAGCAGGTCCGTTTCTGCCCGTTTATTCAATCAAATTGAGCAGCCCGGGATGGTCCTGAGAACGGACAGCCGGTGCTGGCCGCGAAATACCTGCCAGCTGGCGGGTTGTCCCGCGGCAGATGGTTCCGGCGTGTCTTCTGTTATCGCAGCCCCTGTTTTTCCGGCAGTTTGAACTGATGGTCGTCACTCTGATCGGTTACCGAGGCAGCGGGAAAAGCTCAATCGCCGGGCCGCTGGCTGCGCGGCTGGGCTGTCGCTGGGTCGATGCGGACCCCGCCATCGAGCAGCGGGCGGGAAAGTCGATCAGCGAGATTTTCGCTACCGACGGCGAACCGGCCTTCCGGCAGCTGGAACGGGAAGTCATCGCCGGGCTGCTGCAGGAAGAGGAACTGGTGCTGGCCGCCGGTGGCGGGGCGATTCTCGATGCGGGAACCCGCACGGCCATGCGGGCTGCCGGCCCGGTGGTCTGGCTGACGGCCCCCGTGGCGGAACTGGCCCAGCGGATTGAGGGTGACCAGACCACGGGCGATCGTCGGCCGCAACTGACGCAGACCGGGGGGCTGGCCGAAATCGAACAGGTGCTCCGCCAGCGGGAACCGCTGTATCGCGAGTGTGCCCATCTGGAATGTGGCACGTCGGGGCGGGAAATCGAGGCGATTGTGACCGAAATCCTGGCGGGGCTTGGTCCCTGGCTGAGCGGGAACCAGAATTCGTGAGCCCGCTTGAACCATTCCAGTGGATGACAATTGTCTGGGTCTTCGTGCTGGGCACCTGCCTGGGCAGCTTTCTGAACGTCTGCATTTATCGCATTCCCCGGCATGCCGACCTGTGGTCGCAGCTGAAGGGCCTGGGCTCTCCGCCCTCCACCTGTCCGAAATGCAGCAACCGGATTCCCGCGCGGGATAACATTCCCCTGCTGGGCTGGCTGAAGCTGGGTGGCCGCTGCCGGTTCTGCCGAACCAGAATCTCGTTCCGCTATCCGGCAATCGAACTGTTCAACGGCCTGCTGCTGGTCGTGCTGTACTGGTTCGAGGTTCCGCTGGACTTTGAATCCTCCTGGCAGTTCACGGCCGACATTGTGCACAGCTGCGTCTACTCTCCCCGAGGCCCTCAGAACGCCGAACTGATGAGCGACATGCTGCTGATGCACCTGCGGTTTGTGCTGCACCTGGTGCTGGTGGAATCGCTGGTGGCGGCCACGTTCATCGACCTCGACCGGATGGAAATTCCCGATGCGACCACGGTGCCGGCCATGCTGGTGGCTGTTGTGGCTTCCGGGGCCAGCGGGGTGATGTATCTGGTGCCGGTCTGGTTTCAGGATGCTGCCCAGCTGCAGTCGCTGGCACTGATTCTGCCCGACGCCCTGCACCCGCTGCTGGGCGGTTCGAGTAACCCGGCATGGATTGCGGAGTATCCCCGGCTGCATGGTCTGGCGGCCAGCCTGGCGGGGCTGGTGGTGGGTGGCGGCAGCGTATGGACCGTGCGGATTATCGGCCATGCTATTCTGCGGCGGGAAGCGATGGGCTTTGGTGACGTTGTGCTGATGGCGATGATCGGCAGTGTGATCGGCTGGCAGCCGGTGCTGGTCGTGTTCTTTCTGGCTCCGGTAACAGCCCTGGTGATTGTGGTGGTGCAGCTGGTCCTGCGGCGAAACCGCGAATTCCCCTATGGGCCGTATCTCAGTCTGGCCACCCTGCTGCTGCTGCTGGGCTGGAAGCAGATCTGGCCGGTGGCCGAACCGATCTTCAGCCTGGGGCTGCTGGTGCCCGTGCTGGGCGTGTTCACCGCCATCATGCTGGCGGCCTGTCTGGCTCTGGTTCAGGGGGCCAAGCTGCTGCTGGGCATACCCCTCTACCCCGACGAGCAGCCCGTGGCCGAATGGCTGCCGGCCGACCAGCTGGGTTACCTGGCGGGCGAAAATGTGGATGCCTGGCAGGGCCGGTGGCGGATGCCGGCGGAAACCCGCTGGGGTGGAGAAGCGGCCTCCCGGGGACAGCAGGCAGAGAACATTTGGCGGTATGGCGGTGCCTCCCGCCCGTCCAGCAGTCTGCGGCCTCCCGGTACGGAGGGACGCCGTTCCCGCTGAATGTTGGCAGCGGCTGCGAAACATCCGCGCGCGGAGGAAATCCTCAGCCTGCCAGGGAATTCCTTCGTGGACCAGGCAATTGCTCAGCGCGCGGAACCTTTCGACAGACAGCGGTATCTTCGCGCGCGGAAGAATTCGCAACGTGCCCTGGTGAATACTTCGCGGCCGAATTCTCAGCGCGCGGAGCATCAGGCTGCGGATCGTATTGCCCGGATTCCTTCGTACTCGAACCAGTTCCTTCGCATGCGAGGGAACTGCTCAGCGCGCAAAGCAGCCAATCCCCGGCATGCCACGCAGTTCCTCAGCGCGCTGAGGATTCTGCCTCCACCGAACCACTGACTGCCGGAAATTGTCCTGCTGAATGCGGCAGCGGGTCTGCAGTCGTGGCCGGTGAGGGTTGTTTCAGCCTGGAACCGAAGAAACAATGTGCCAGAGACCGCAAGCACAGCGAGGCCTGGGGAACATTCCGCCGGCCGGAAGAAGCACAGGATCCCGATGATTCACATTGTTGATTACGGTATGGGCAACCTTCGCAGCGTGCAGAAGGGGTTTGAAAAAGTCGGCTGCGCTGCGACGATTTCCAGCGACCCGGCCGAAATCGCCCGCGCCGGCAAGTTGGTGCTGCCCGGA
>JAGQPV010000746.1 GCA_020426545.1 Planctomycetaceae bacterium | reverse complement strand
TGCATCGAGAAGCAGGCACGGCAGATCATGAAGCTGCTGGAAGCCGGCTATGTGCAGCAGGTGCTGGTCAGCCACGACCACGCCCCGTTCTACTACCCCGAGTTCGCCTCAGCCGACAAAGCAGCCGGCGGCTGGAAAGCCACCAGCCCCGACTACACCACCGTCACCACAAAGCTGGTGCCGTCGCTGAAGGAACTGGGAGCCACTCCCGGGGACATCCGGCAGATTCTGATCGGCAACCCGGCCCGCGTGCTGGCCTTCGCCTGACAGAGCCCCTTCGCCTGACAGAGCCCCTTCGCCTGACAGAGCCACTGCATGTCGCTCCGTGTGGCACGCCCTGGCAGTGAAAGCGCACGGTCGGAGCAGCCGCCTGCCATAACGTGAGCAGGCTGCCGTGCGCGGTTTGCGCATGGCAGCCTGGCATTGAACGCTCAGCAGCGAGAACGTGCATCCCGCGGGGTGTCGTTCAGGCGAGGTCGCGGTCTTCAAACAGAATGAAGCCCAGCAGAATCGCCGTGCCGCAGTAGGCCGCACAGTACAGCGCCGCCAGCCCGAGATAGTGGGGCGGGACGACAGCTCCGGTGGCCACCGCAGCCTGCATGTTGAACACTTCCAGTGAGGGAAGAATCGTGGCCACCAGCATGGCGGTGAATTCCACGATTTTCATGCTCACATCTTCCGGCCGGCCAGCCTGCACGAGCACGGGCGTCAGATGACCCACGACGAAGATGGCCAGGCAGGTCACCAGGTTGACGACCATCGGCAGGCGGGTGGAGATCGCCACGGAGATCGCGGTCAGCACGGCCACTTCCAGGGCAATCAGCAGGATTCCGGGCAGAATCTGCAGCACGGCCGCCATGCGTTCGGCCACTTCGGGAGCTTCCGCCGAGGACTCTTTGGCGTCGTAGCCCACCTTGTAGAAGATCAGAGCAAGCAGGCACAGCGTCATCGGCACGATCAGCACGAACACCGAATTGACGATGCCGACATATTTCCCGACGACAAACTGCCGGCGGTTAATCGGCTTGGACAGCAGCGTCATCGTCGTCCGGCCTTCAATTTCCGACGCAATGCTGATGCTGGACGTCCAGACGGCCATCAGCAGCCCGCTGATCAGAATCGTGGCCAGGCCACAGTCCTTCAGCATTTTAACATCTTCACCCAGCGAGAAGAACGGCAGGAAGGTGTTCACCACCAGGACCACCAGGGAGATGAACAGCACCAGCCAGAAGACCGGCTGCCGCACGGCTTCCTTGAATGTGGCCCGGGCAATAATGCCGGTTCGCGTGGTGTAGCACACCACCAGGTCGGCCACGATCACCAGCAGCACCCCGACCAGCACCATCATCCATTCAGGAGTCGGGCTGAGCACATCCCGGAGACTGACAGTCGTCGCTTCTTCCGCCTGAGCCAGAAGAAACGGTGAGAACAGGGATGCCACGGAAGGGAGAAACGTCATCGGTGCGGGCTGCCTGATTCTGTGCATCCATTCGTGCCGGACACGAACGGGAACGGGTATGGACTTTCAGCGGTCACAGTCTGCCGGGCAGAACGTGCCACTGGATGATGCGCCGCTGCGGATTAAACCGGTGCAGGAACTGGAACCGGGAACCCGCGAAAGTCGGGCTGCCCGGTGAGACGGAGTACTGTCAGGATACCCCCGATGAGGGCGGGTACGGAAGTGCTACGCACGATATCAGCCGGGCGTTGGAAGATTCCTGCCCCGGACGGGCCGTATTGTGACGGCTCGCGGAGTGGGACGGACCACGCCGGCTGACATTCCGGGGCGGAACTTCTCCGGCAAGTGGTGGGGGTTCGCGGCGCTCAGCCGCAGGCCGTCTTCCTGGCCGCCCGGACGGAGCAGACGCAGTGCCCGCATTGGCAGTCAACCGGCCGGCAGCCGGGCCGCGGCTGCCAACCTGGCAGGATTACCACGAGCGGGCGGAAGAGCCGTTTCCACAACCCATTGCGCACAAGCCACTTGAAGAAACTGCGTTCAATTGGCACCGGCATTGCTCAGGAGGCAGGCAATGCCCACTCTCTGCCCGGAGGCGGAGTAAGTCAGCTTGCCGCCCCGGCCAGTTCGGGAATCGGTTCGTCCAGTCTGATGATGTTTTGCGTGGAAAACAGTCGGAACAGTTGCGGCTGTCCCGCGGATGCAGCGTCCGGACGTCTGTCCAGAACCGGTCGCGTTCCCGTGGTTTATCAGTACGCAGGTCCACCAGTGAGATTTGAGGAGTAGCAGTGGCAAAGCTCATAACCTTCGATGAGGAAGCCCGGAAGAGTCTGCATGCCGGGGTTTCGAAGCTGGCGCAGGCGGTCAGCAGTACGCTGGGGCCGCGAGGGCGAAATGCCGTGCTCGACAAGGGCTGGGGCGCGCCGAAGGTCACGAAGGACGGTGTCACCGTAGCGGAAGACATCGATCTGGAAGACCCGTTTGAAAACATGGGTGTGCAGCTGGTCAAGGAAGTCGCTTCCAAGACCAGCGACGTGGCCGGCGATGGCACCACAACCGCCACCGTGCTGGCGGACGCTCTGTTTCGTGAAGGCCTGCGGTTCATTGCCGCCGGTGCCGATCCGATGTCCCTCAGTCGTGGTGCCCAGAAGGCTGTCACCGCGATTGTGGAAGAGCTGAAGAAGCTGGCCCGTCCGGTGAAGGCCAACGACAAGAAGTCCATCGCCACCGTGGCCACGATTGCCGGCAACAACGACAAGGAAATCGGCGACATTCTGGCCGACGCCCTGATGAAGGTCGGCAAGGACGGTGTGATTACCGTCGAAGAAGGCCGCCAGAT
>JAGQPV010000745.1 GCA_020426545.1 Planctomycetaceae bacterium | reverse complement strand
ATGGGCCAGCCGGCTTCATCACTCGGCCCGCGCCGCTGCTGATGAGACGACTGCTCCCCGAATCCAGTGAACTGTTCGCTCAGGACTCCTGTCATGACCGATTCCACCATTCCAGACTATGCGGCGGCATTTCAGACCCGCCACGACAGTTGCCGACGCCTGCTGCACCTGTCCCAGGCTCAGCACATCCTGATCGACGAAGGACACTTCGACCGCCTGATTCGTCTGCTGGCCGAGAAGCAGACTCTGCTCGAATCTCTGGGAAATCTGCACAGTCAGTTCATCAGCCCGGTCGACCGCTGGCGGAAAGATCGCGAAACACTGCCGAATGCCGTCCGTCAGCACTGTGAAAAACTGCTGAACGACACCGAACAGATTCTCGCCGACCTGATTCAGCAGGAACAGTCGGCCGCCGAAACACTGACCACCCGCCGCGATCAGACCCGCGATGACCTCAAAGCAATCAGCGGCGGCTCCCGAATACATAACTCGTACCGACAGACAGCCACCACCACGTCCGGTCGCCGGCTGGATGTCCGGCAGTAGCGGATTCTCTTCCGCCACCTGCCAGCTGCTGAATCTCTGACCGATCACTTCCTGTTCCTGACCCCGATTCGTGTTTTTCACCTTTCCCGTTGCCTGGCCTTCCTCTCAGCAGTCCAGGTTCCAGTTCTGTTCTCCTGACCTGACCACCTCCTCAGCTGGCCGATCTACTTCACCGGCTGCACACTTCCCTTCCCGCAGACAACTGCACTTCCCGCTGTAATCTGATTCTTCTCACTTCTGATGGATCGAAGTCCGGTTGCCGGTCTCTCTCCCGGCCTCCTGTCTCACCTTCCTGAAACCCGGTCTCTGTTTTCTCTGGTCTTTCTGGATCTCCGGATTCCTTTCGTCTCTGCCCGCACCCTCCGGCCGGCAGTTCGACGTCAGTCACTTTCGCCCGCCGACGGGCCAGTGTTCCGGAAGCAGCCACTTCCGTACTCAGCCGGCTCACACCGGCAGTCCGGCATCTCACGCCGGTCGCACATGTCTGCTGTCGTCGGGTCCTGGCCCGGCGAATACCCTCTCTCTCACTTCTCTCACAGCAGGTTCAGTATGCAACCCTACCCGCACGTTCCTGATACGCACCGGGAACCGACTGCTCCGCAGTCTCCGGTTGCGCCGTCTCCCACTGCGACAGGCGCGACTGCCGGCTATCAGGCACACCAGACCGCTCATCCGGTCCAGCCCGTCGCTGGTTCCATCAGCCCGGCACACGAACGCCCGCAGCACAGCCAGCACCCCGCTGCCGGCACTGTGAACGGTCCCGCTTATACCGTCCCCTTCCCGCCGACTCCGGCTGCCGCAACTCCCCCGGCCCCGGCTTCCCAGGCACACGTGCCGGCCGCTCCCGCCGGTCACAGGCCGGTGAGTCCCGCCCCGGTTGCCACTGGTTACGGCACCCCGGCCGCCGGCCCGACAGAATCATCACCCGTTCCGACCAGCCAGCCCGGCACGGTTTCCGCTGAAGAGACCGCCCCGCTCAGCCGCGAAGAACAGCTGGAACAGGAAAACACCCGCCTCAAACGCCAGCTGCGTTCGGGTACACTGCAGCAGATCGTGGGTGTCAGCCCGGCAATCCTCAAGCTGCGGGACGAAGTCGCTGCCGCTGCCGATCACAGTGAGTGCGTGCTGATTTCCGGTCCGGAAGGTTCCGGGAAAAGCCTCGCCGCCCGTGTGCTGCATGCCGCCAGTCGCCGGGGCTACCGCAGCCTGGTGCGTGTCGACTGCCGCGTTCACAGCACGGAAACCCTCCGGCAGACGCTGTTCGGCAATGGTCCGCAGTCCGCCGCCAGCAGCATGCCGTCGGCCAGTTCGTTCCCCCGTCTACATCTGCCCCAGGAATCCACCGAGCCCACTCCGGGACTGCTGGAAACCTGTGCCGGCGGCACGCTCGTGCTCGACCATATCGACAGCCTCAGCCTGCCTTCGCAGGATGATATCTGTCAGGCCCTGCACACGGCCCGCGAGCAGCAGCACCACAGCCCGGCAGCCACCACCCGGGTGATTGCCACCACTCAGGAAACGGTGCAGCAGCTGAAGGAATCCGGCCGGATGCGGCCCGAACTGCTGAACCTGTTCAGCACCACCGTGATTTCCACACCGCCCCTGTGCAGCCGCCCGGACGACATCGGCCTGCTGACCGAGCACTTCCTGAACGAAGCCGCGATCGAGCAGGGTGTGCCCACCCGTTCGCTCACGGTCGATGCTCTGAATCTGCTCCGGCAGTACAACTGGCCCGGCAATGCCCGCGAGCTGCAGCTGGTCATTCGCAATGCGACGACCGTCGATGACGGCACCGTGCTGACATCCGACCTGCTTCACTCGTGGATTTCGACCTCCACCGAAGAGGAATCTTCGGCTGATGTCGTTCCCGGCCTGACGCTGCGGGAGATGGAACGCCGGCTGATTGAAACCACCTTCGCCCGCTGCGGCGGTAACCGCGAACGCACCGCACGCACGCTGAAAATCGGCCTGAGAACGCTCTCGGGCAAGCTCCGCGAATACGGTTACCCCCCGCGGGGCGGCCCAGGCTCGAACCGGGTCTCCCGCAGGCGGGCCGCCTGAACCGGCCCGCAGACGAAAGAGCATTCGCGTCTTTCGTCTCGCACAGAAAACGCCAGAAACTGCCGGCAGCGGATTCACCGCTGTCGGCGGGCTGGCGTCACTTCAGGAACTCGTCTGATGCTCGATTCCATCATCGGATCAACCACCATCCCGCTGCTGGAGCAGATGGCCCGGTTCGGCGAACGCCGCCAGGAAGTGCTGGCGGG
>JAGQPV010000744.1 GCA_020426545.1 Planctomycetaceae bacterium | reverse complement strand
CGATGGTCGGCACATCGAACCGCATATCCTGCTGCGGTTTGGCCACCTTCACGACGGTAAAGCCGCCCCGGCGGCACAGCGTGCCCGCCCGCCGGATGGCTTCATCGGTCCCTTCGATGGCTTCGACCGCCATGATGGCCATGTCGTTGACGACGACGGTCTGGCCGATATCGAGCCGACCGATTTCCCGGGCGATGTCCCAGCCGAACCGGATATCGCGCCACTGAGACTGTGACGGCTTGCGCCGTGTGAGGAATCCGTGTTTCACCAGCAGCTCCGGGCAGTAATCCAGGGCGGATCCAAATCGAATACCATCCCGGGCGAACTCCTTGATGACCGCCAGCAGCATGGTGTCATCCTTGCGGTTCTTCCGGGCGTAACGCAGCATCATGTGGAGTGCCCGCCAGTCGGGCAGATGGCGGACCCAGCGGAACCGCTCGAACAGAACACGTTTTTCAATCTTGCCGGCCATAATCGCGTGCCGCACCTGCGCCCGGCGGAACAGCCGGATCGCCTTGGCGAAGCGGCCCAGCGAGCCGGTAGTAAAATGATCGCAGTATTCGGCCAGTTCCTCGTCCACCATGCCCTTCACGCCGATGCAGAACACGCTGTGGCCCTGCTCGCGGGCGACTTTGGCAAACGAAATCGGGAATCGACCGGCACCGGCCAGCAGGCCGATGCGATGCGGTTCGCCGGGTTCGAAGGGCAGCAGTTGGCCGGTCAATGCGGAGCTGTGCATGATGAACTGTTACTGAATGCGCGGCGGGCGGTGAACGGCAGGCGGGAAGGCCCGGCGAAAGAATTCGAACGACTGGCAGGGAAAGTGGTCGCCGGCACCGGCGGTCTCTGCTCCCCGTAGCGGGAGCAGGAAGTACCAGGCAGCGGAAGTCCAGAGCTTCAGGCAGCCGGGCTGGAGGCCGCGCGATACGGGCCGTCTTCCGGTCTGCTGTCGTCGCTGGTCGCGGAAGAAGAATTGAGTGCGGGGCCCTGTTCGCCCGTGGCAGCCGCCAGTGCAGATTCGAGCGAGCTGATCCGGTTCTGCAGCTCGCGAACGGTCTTCCACATCTCGGGCAGCTTGCGCTGTGTCCGCCAGATGCGGCGGGTGTCCATCGCCGGCTCGCCGGGAGTCCCGACGACGGTTTCTCCGTCGGCAATATCCCGCACAATCCCCGACTGAGGACCAATCGTCACCCGGTCACCAATCTGAATATGATCGGCCATGCCGACCTGGCCGGCACAGGTGAGGTAGTCGCCCGTCCGGACCGACCCGGCAATGGCCGCGCTGGCCATGATCAGGTTGTGTTCGCCCAGCTGGCAGTTGTGGGCGATATGCACGAGGTTATCCAGCCGCGAACCCCGGCCGATGACGGTTTCGCCAATCATCGCCCGGTCGATCGTCACGCAGCTGCCGATTTCCACATCGTCCTCGATGCGGACGATTCCGAAGTGCGGCAGCTTCCTGTGGCCGCCATCAATCAGCCGGTAACCGAATCCATCGGAGCCGATGACGGTGCCGGAATGCACAATCACCTGATTACCCAGCTGGCAGCCGGGATACAGCACCACGCCGGGAAACAGCACCACGCCAGCACCCAGCCGGCAGCCCGAACCAATCACCACGTTGGGGTGAATGATGCAGTCTTCGCCCAGCTGCGTGTCCTCCGCGATATGGGCGCCGGGATAGACGACCGTGCCCTTGCTGATTTCAGCGGAGGGATGCACGTGGGCCGAATGGGAAATGCCCGGTTCACGGCGGGCCGGCTGCGGCCGCAGGACATTCAGCATTTTGAGGAAGGCCTGCAGAGCGTCCTGCACCAGGAGGACCGTCCGGTCGCCAGCTGCGGCGGCGATGCGGGCATCTGCTTCGTACAGGCTGCGGGAAATGACCACCGCACCGGCACGTGAGACGGCCAGTTCTTCCAGATTGCGTTTGTGGGCCACGAAGGAGATGTGCTCCGGACCGGCATCCGCGAGTGCCTGTCCGTCGGCAATCGGCAGATCGGCATTTCCAGAGACTTCAGCCTGAACCAGTTCCGCAAGCGATGTTGCAGTTTGGCTCCTCATGACGGGGGAATCCTTTCCCGACCGCAATATCACAGATTTCTGCAAAACATCGTGCTGCAGAGCAAACATCTCCGCCAGTGTTCCGGCTGCGGTAAGCGGAACGGCAGATGCTGAATTTTCCATCTTCTAGCCGATGCCACCCCTCGGGGCAAGATCAGATCGGAAAGGATTCCCGTGCGGCCTCTACCGGTTCTAAGGATACTGCCGGCTTGAAGATGCCGCGACACGGCCTGGCCCGGCCGGCGAGACCGCAGGGGACGAAACCTCCGGCAGCAAACCCTTCGGCCTCCCCGGCATAAGGAGAATCTGCCGGTGAAATGCCCGGATACGGGTAACCTGGAGAACGCCACGTGACCAGTCGATACCACCAGAAGTTCGTCATTTTCCTGGTGATCGGAAGCCAGCACAGGGCTGTCCGGCCGGCTGAGCCCGGCCCGAATTCCGGCGTGCCGCCGCAGTTCCCAGTCGCTCTTCCGGGCATCTCCTGGCGACAAAACGGTTTACAGCAAGCCATCCGTGCGTCACAATAGAAATCGGAGAAGATTGATTGGTTCCGCCGTTTCAGTCCGGTCTTTCCTGTATCTTCCGTGGCTGGGTTGAGCCAGCCCGCCGGGAGTAGAGGAATCCCCCTGATAACGGCTGCCTGCAGCGGTGGAGAATGATTTCCTCCGCGAGGCGACGCCCGCAGTCTTCCCCAGGCAGGTTTTCAGCTGCAGCAGTATCGGGCTCCGGCATCATTCCGGAATTCCCGGTG
>JAGQPV010000743.1 GCA_020426545.1 Planctomycetaceae bacterium | reverse complement strand
CGGCCTGGCCGGCCGGCACACAGTTTGCACAATTTGCCAGCAGACCAGCTGACAGGCCTCATCATTTACTGGACTTTTTGTTTGCCGTTGCTCCCCCGAGTAACATCTCTCAAGGAAAACTGTTCATGTTCCGTCGATCGTCCCGTGGATTCACCCTCATCGAACTGCTGGTCGTCATTGCCATCATCGCCATTCTGATTGCCCTCCTGCTGCCCGCTGTGCAGCAGGCCCGGGAAGCTGCCCGTCGGACTCAGTGCCGGAACAATCTGAAGCAGATGGGGCTGGCACTGCACAACTACCACGACAACAGTGGCCGGTTCCCGCTGGGCGAGCTGTACGCATATAACGGGAACTGGAAGGCCCGCATTCTGCCCTTCATGGATCAGGGCCCACTGTACAATAACTTCACCTGGGCAGCGGCAAGCTTCCAGAGCGTTTCCGGTGCTTTCATTCCGGCCCTCGCCGGCACGATTGTTCCCGCACTGAACTGCCCTTCCAGTCCGCTGCCGCAGGTGGGGGTATCTGGCCCCAATGCGAACACGGGAAATGCGCAGAATCACGATTACACAGGAGTAATGGGAGCTTATCCCGACCCGGCCGGCCGAACAGCCGAGTGTCTGGATACTGGATCCTCCTGGGGTTCGTTTGCCTGTGCCAACGGGCTGCTGCTGGTGAACGAAACGGTCGGCATTCGCGATAATACCGATGGAACCTCGAACACAATCATCGTCGGCGAGCAGTCGGGCGATGTGGCCGGCAGGGACATGCGGGCTAATTACTGGGGCGGCTGGTGTGGTACCAGTTTCAACGTCGGCAGTGTCGGCGTGCCGGTGACGAGCGCCCCTGCCAGCACGACTATGGTCTCTACCGGTGTAACGACATTACGCTACGCTCCGAACGCGGATCAGGGAGCCACGACCGCCGTGACATGCGTAGCTTCCAGCGGTTGTGACAATCCCTGGAGTCATAATGTCCCCTTAAGTTCGTACCACGAAGGCGGCATTCATACCCTGATGGCCGATGGTGCCGTGCGATTCATCAGCGAGAATATCTCTCTGGTCACCTATCGTCAGCTCGGTGCTCGGGACGACGGCCAGGTGGTGGGCGAATTCTGATCTGTACAGAGAGCGTCCGGCATTCTTTCTGCGATTGCCCGGCACGGCTGACCGGGCGACCTTTGAGAACCTCACCCGGCGAGGTGAGGGCAGGATTTCCGGACAGTCACTCAGGCCGCAGATCCGCAGTTCACCATTGATCTTGAACCTTCCTGGCCGTTGCTCACTCTGCGGGGCAGCGGCCAGTTCTTCATGGGCCGCAGGCGTAAAACATTCGACGACAGGATATGGGACGAAGATGACCAGCAGAAACCGTGTTCAACTCAACTCGATGGCCTCCGTGACTCTGGCAATGCTGCTGGCTGTTGCTGCCAGTGGCTGCGGCGGCGGAGCGGGTGATGCAGACAGCCGGGCCCGGGGCGATGTGTCCGGGACGGTGACCATCGACGGTCAGGCCTATACGCAGGGGGCAGTCAGGTTCCATTCCACGACGACCGTGGGAGAAGTCTTTGGTGCCGAACTGCAGGAAGGCGGGAAGTTTGAACTCGGCGAATCCATCCCCGTGGGCAGCTATAAAGTCACCCTGTCACCTCCCGCATCCGGACCTGTGATGGGCGAAGACGGCAATATGCGGCCTCCCACTGCGGAAGAAATGAAGAACCCGGTCCCCACGAAGTACCAGTCGGCGGAGTCCAGCGACAAGACGGTTGAGATCAAGGAAGGCGATAACCCGCTGACAATTGATCTGGCGTCTTTAATAGCCGGCTGGCCGTACTGCCGGGCCTTGCGATTTTCATCCTGCTGGCCGGTTGCGGGGAAAGCCCGCCACCGGTCCGCTGGGAGAATCCGCTGTCATTGCGAATGACCGGCTGCGAGTTCCAGTGGCAGTTGCGTTATCCCGGGCAGGACGGCCTGTTCGACACGGCGGATGACATTACGGCGGTCCGGCATCTGCATCTGCCGGCGGAAAGTACCGTGCGGCTGCAGCTGCAGAGCTGCGATGTACTGTACACGTTTGCCGCGCCGGCGATCGGGCTGAATGAGCTGGCCGTGCCGGGGACTGCTTATGTTCTTGAGCTGCGGACCGGCGCACCGGGCGAACTCGACTTTCGTGGCGATCAGCTGTGCGGGTTCCAGCACGAACAGCTCTCCGGCCGGATTGTGATTCATTCCCGGGATGACTTCTCCCGCTGGCTGGCGGAAGCCGGGCCGTCGGATTGAGTCGGCAGCCAGCCGGCCGTACTCTGTTAAACGGTCGGGCGGTCAGGGTTCTGTCGGTTTCGTTCCAGAGCCCGCGAGGTTCCGAGGGGATCCGGCTGCTTCGCCAGCTGAGAATGCCCCGCACCGGGCAATGAAGCGGCCCGCTTCCCGTGTGCTTCGCGAAATTTCTTCACTCCCGCCAGCGCCGGCACCGGGGTGAATGCCCTCTGAAAGTGTGCACCATGTCGCGTTTTACGCTGGGATGGCTGTCGGCCAGTCTGCTCATTCTCCTGCTGGTGGCCGGGACGATCTGGCTGGCTCTGCCTCCCCGGCCGTTGCCCTCCGACCCCGCTGACGGGGGAACGGCTGTCGGCGAGCCGTATGCTGCTCTGCCGGAACTGGCCCGGGTGGATGTCACCCGGCTGACGGCACCCGCCAGGGCGGAGATTCAGCCGCTGCATCTCGAAGGACGCACGTGGATTTCGGTCGATCTGGCGGGCGGGGCGACCGAAGAAACTGCGGAAGGCATGCTGCAGGAACTGTCTGAACGTCTCGGCAGTCCGGATGCTGCCCGGC
>JAGQPV010000742.1 GCA_020426545.1 Planctomycetaceae bacterium | reverse complement strand
GCGGTGCCGGCCGATCAGGACCTGATCGCTCCCATCGACAGGCCGTTCAAGGCTTATGCTGATATGCAGATCTGCTTCGGCAGCCTTGCTCCGGATGGCATCGTGTTCAAAGTCTCCAGCATGCAGGACACCACATTCCGGGGGCCGGCTATCTGCTTCGATGAGGCCCGCGAAATTGTGGATGCCGTCGAGGCCCGGCAGATTCAGCCAGGCTCTGTGATCGTGCTGCGGAACCTGGGCCCGGTGGCCTCCGGCATGCCGGAGGTTCTGGTGGCTACCGCAGCCCTGACAGTGCCCGAACTGGATGGCAAAGTGGCCTTTGTGTCGGACACGCGGGTGTCGGGGGTGTCGCACGGTGCAATCGGTGTCCACTGTGCACCGGAAGCGGCTGTTGGCGGGCCGATTGGCCTGGTGGAGAATGGTGATGAAATCAGTTTCGATCTGATGGCAGGCACCATCACCCTGCATGTGGAGGAAACTCTGCTGCAGGCCCGCCGGGAAGCCTGGCAGCCGCCGCAGGTGCCTCGCGCTCACCGCTGTTATCTGGCCGATTTCTCCGCCACCACGGCCCAGGCCAATCACGGCTGCGTGAGCCGGGCCTTCCTGACGGACTGCAATTGAGCTGGTGAGCAGCTGAACTGGTAGCTGGCCGGTTCAGCGGGGGCGCTCCCTGGAGCTGTTCGAGACCAGCCTGCAGAATTTCGGCAGTGGGAGAAAGGCCGGTTCGCTCCGGGGACAGCGGCCAGCGCAAAAATAATCGCGGCGACAGTCGGGGGAACCTTCCCCCATTCTGTCGCCGCGATGATTGCTTCTCTGTGCGGGCCTGAAATGTGGCTGGCTGCTGCAGGTGGCGAGCGACCGCCGACCTGTCAGCTGAACCACATCCTTCTTCAGGCCGCTGACCGCCAGATTACCAGCTGCTGTGGAAACCGAGGTTCATGCTGGAGAATCCCCAGGATGAGTGGCTGGTGCTGATCTCCGGGAACAGCGGCAATCCATTGTACACGACGGAGGATGCCGGCCGCGCCACGCTGCCCACAATATTGTAGACGTAGCTCAGGCGAACCACCGAGTTCTCCAGATAACGGATGCGGTTGATGAGCGGCAGCAGGTGGATCAGATTCATATCGGCGTGAAATTCCTGGGTGAAGGCCGGAGACACATGGGTGTTCTCCTCTTCCCGATAGAACCGGTTATCGCGGGCCTGATTGATCAGACCGGAGAATCCGTCGCCGAAATCATCGCCGTTCAGTTCCAGCTTTTCGTGGTTGGCCATCAGCGAGAACAGGGACCGGCCGGAAATCTTCAGGATCTTGCCACCTGTTTCATAGGCCAGACCAATCTGCGGACCAACCAGGTGCGTGCTGGTACGCATTTCCAGGGTGGAGCTGTACGGGTCCAGTCCAAGGTCATTTACAGTCGCCGGGTCGGGTCGGCCGTCGTCCCCGAAGACATAGTCGAGGGCACTGTCGGCACCGTAGAATCCGAATTTCTCCCGAATGTGCATGTACTTCAGACCGTACATCGTGCGAAGTTTCAGCCACGATTTCCGGTAAATCGGCGACTGAGACAGCACCACGTGCGCCCCGAAGGCCTCCTGAGAGTAGTACAGCTGGAACACCCGGTCGAACGGAATGGTGGACCCGCCCTGACCGTCGTTGACGGGAATTCCGTGGGTATCACTCAGCAGGGTGATATCCTGCGGATCGGTTGGGTTATCGCCCTTGGAGTACTTCTCCGAGACATCGGAAATCCAGAATCCACCGACTTCCAGTCCGGCATCAATTCCCGGATCCCGATAGCCCCAGCGGACATCCATACCGACGGAACTCAGGTCGTGCCGGAAAGCGAATCCCGCGTTCGTCGGGAAGAAGTTCGTTCCGTTCAGCGGAGGAACCAGAACGCCATCCACTGTCAGTTCCCCGACGGTGCTGTTCTCCGGCTGTCGCATTCTGGCGAACATGGCCTGGAGATCGAGGAAATATTCCCGCGGCTCGTTGTTGATCTCGTTCATCCACAGACCCCGGTTGTTCCAGGTCTGCTCGAAACGATTCTCAAACGGCGAGACCTTTGGCCAGGGCAGGAACCCCGGCTGGGGGCCTGTCCCTCCCCCGGGTGGCCCCTGCGGAGCGGGCAGCGGCTGGAGTCCGGAAACTCCCGGCCCCCCGTCGTACACGATCGCATTGGTTCTCTGGACCGGTGGCGGACCACCAGCTCCCGGATACTGTCCGGGGGATCCTGCCGGATACTGAGCCGATGCGGACCGACCGCAGGCGAGCAGAAGCAGGAATCCTGCAAGTCGATAAAACTTCAGCTGTCGCCGCATCAGTACGTCCTTGGCATGGGGCGTTCTGTGGATCGGAACCTCGCGACCGAATTCCGAAAGAAGACGATATCCGGTGCGCAGTAGGCGGACCTGCGATTAGTATCGGTCCTGCGGATTGGCAGGCTGTAGCGGTTGTCCCGATGCTCCCGGATTTTTCGCTGGTCGCGGTCGTTCCGAATGCTCCTCCAGAACGGGTGTTCCGGATTGCGGAACGTCTGCGGCGCACAGAGTGAAAGCCGTTTGGCCCCTGTTCACAGGCAACTGGCGGATCCCCGGCGGGGAATTCCCCGTGCGGCACACACCTGAAGTTTGGGCGGGTCCGTCGGATCTGGCCGGGGTCGAAACTTGGGGCCAGCCGGCTTCCTGCGCAACCGGTCCGCCCGCTGTGCAGGGCAAGCCGGTGCGGCACAGGCAGAATGTGCCGGCAGATTTCGCCGGGCTGCAGCAGAGAAGCCCGGCTGTGGCAGAGTGTGTAGAGAGGTGGCAGCTGCGGCAGATTCTGCTCAACCA
>JAGQPV010000741.1 GCA_020426545.1 Planctomycetaceae bacterium | reverse complement strand
CGTCACATACACCGTGCGACCATCCGGCCCGCCGAAGCACAGGTTACTGGGCCGGGCTCCCAGCACATCGATCTCTTTCAGGATTTTCCCGGCGGGCGACAGTTTGACCACCGTGCCCTTGCCATACCGGGTGACGTACAGATTCCCGTCGGCATCGCATCGCATGCCATCGAACCCGTGGTCTTCAAACTGTTTCACCAGCTTCTTTCCGCTCAGACTGCCGTCTTTGCCGATGGCGAACGACCAGATGTTCCGCTGCACGCTCTCGTTGACATACAGCGTGCTGCCATCCGGGCTGACTTCAATTCCGTTGGTGGTGCCCATTTCGTCGGCTGCCAGCGTCACCGTGCCATCGGGAGTAATCCGCCAGATACGGCCCGTGTTCTTTGCCCAGGCCGGGTCGCTGGCCCACAGCACCCCATCGGGGCCAATCGCCAGGTCATTCGGCTGGCTCATGCGGGATTCGTGGGCCAGGACGGTGACTGCCTTTGTTTTCGGATCGACCTTCAGCACATTGTGGGCAGCGTAGTCGGCAATGTACATCGTGCCGGCCCGGTCGAACCGGATCCCGTTCCCCGTGCTCTTCCCCGGCAGGGTCAGGTAGACCGAGGCGGCTCCCTCGGGGGTGACTTTGCCGATGGTCTGCTGCTGTTCGAAGTTGACGGCATAAATATTCCCGTCCGCATCGCAGGCCGGCCCCTCAATTCCCCCGGTAAACGATTTTTCCGCAGTCAGCGGACGGGCGGAAAACAGGTCGTCCTCCGCAGCTGCCGGCATGGTACAACAGAGAATTGCAGCGCAGGTCAGGCAGGCGTATTTCAGCATGAATGGTCTCCCCGTTCGGTCTCGGCAGGCAGTGATCCAGGCGGCCGCACTCAGCCCGCCATCATTCCGTGCCGGCAGGGGGAAGTGCAAGCGTACTCTCTCCAGTGGCTCCCGCTGAGCGCCGGAGACGCTCTGTCGGCCAGCTCGCGAACTCGCGGGGAAGTCATCTCTCGGACGAATTGACGGGCCTTTCTTCAATGCGGGGGCTGTGTTTCATGAAGCGGGAATTCTTCTATCAGGATGACCGGTCGAATAAATTCTGGACGATCGAGCTGTCTGGCTGTGAGTACGTGACCACGCACGGTCGCGTCGGTGCCGCAGGGCGGGAAACCCGCAAGCAGTTCGACAGCGAAGACAGGGCCCGTCAGGAGTATGAGAAGCAGGTCGCTTCGAAGCTGAAGAAGGGTTACATCGAAGGTGCTCCGCCCGCTTACCAGCCGCCGGACTGGGCCAGCATGAGCATGACGGAAGACGTGTTCTGGCGGATCATCGGCCTGTTCAACTGGAAGAAACTCGGCGACGACGAAGCCGTGATCGAACCGGCCGTTCGCGCGCTGAGCCAGATGAGCGAAGACGACATCCGCCAGTTTGAGGAAATCCTCGCGAAAAAGCTGTACGCGCTCGATACCCTGGCTCATGCCAGCGAGATTGGCGAGGATTCGTACCGGCCGGGGAAGTATTTCTCGGTCGATGAGTTCCTGTATACGCGGGCCTGCGTGGTGGCCAACGGGCCCGAGTTCTACGAAAAGGTACTGGCTGACCCGAAGGAAATGCCGGAAGACGCGGAGTTCGAGGTCCTGCTGTCGGTGGGCCAGGAAGCGTGGGAACGCAAAACGGGCAGCGACGAGTTCGACCATGTGACGGATGTCTGTTACGAGACGTTCAGCAACACCGCCGGCTGGCCCGATATCGAGGCGAGCTGAGGGCGACCGTGCTGCGCCGGAGACTCACGCACCAGGCACAGACGCCTGGTCTGCGTTTTGCCGGGGGGCACTGGCAGCCGATCTGCCAGTGCCCGTCCCTCATCAGCCGGGGCATGGAGCAAGAGCCGGGTTTCGCTGGCTCTGCCCTGCTCAGTCGATCGGTTCGAAGTCGCCGGGACGCCAGGTCTTGTCGAACCACGGTTCGAGCGGGCCATAAAGTCGCAGCAGCGTGTACCACCCTTTGCCGGGCACCGTCTGAATCCAGTTGCTTTCCCTCCCTGCAGGTGCCGTGGGGCCGAAGTAGAGATCGATCGAGCCATCATCGTTCACCGCCAGCTGATCCCGTTTGTTGTTCTTGCTGGGAAAGGGCTGGGAGGTCTGCAGCTCGGACCGCGTCTGCGGATCGTAGAGTACTACGGACCAGAAATCCCGGACCGGCACATTGGCCGGGATCTTAAGGCGGTAAGATTTCGAACCGTCAAAGTAGTCGCCGTTCTTATCCACCATGGCTGCGGCGTACTGCGATCCCCGACCGATCATCTTGAGCACCATGGCGGGCGTATTGACGGTTGCCTGGTAGAAGAACAGGGTGCGGGCATCCAGATTGCGTCCGCCCCGCCCGCCGTCCTTCAGCCAGCGGTAATCCCCGCCAATGAAACCCGTGCCCCAGGCGCTCTCGGGGTAATAGTGGAATCCTTCGAGGCGTGCGCGGAAGACAATAGCCCGGGCCGTTGCGTTGCCGATGGCCACTGCGTCGGTGAGGATTTTCTTCTGACGCGCATCCGGCTTGAACAGCTTGCCTTTTTCAATTCCCACCGCGGCGAACAGGCCACGCAGTTCCGGATCCAGCAGGCCGATCGGTTCGCGTTCGATGACCCGGTGCAGTTCTTCATAGAATTCAAAATTGTTTGCATGGATCGTGTTCCACGATTTTCGCGACCCGCTGATAAATTCCATGGCCGGCGGGGCGTCCTTCTTCGCCAGCGGGTAAGCCTTCAGCCCCTCCCGGAACATCTTCGCCGCGGCATCGGGCTTACCGTCCACGAGAAAGCCACGGAGAATCACCCAGTTCACATAACCTGGCGACTGAA
>JAGQPV010000740.1 GCA_020426545.1 Planctomycetaceae bacterium | reverse complement strand
GCGCGAATGATTCCTCCATCCCTTCGGCGGGCAGCAGGCTGCGGCGGGTCATGAGGTTTTCCCTGTTCTGCCTGCTGGTCCGGCTGCGGCAACCGCCGGCTCAAATGCATCAAAGAACAGGCCGAGGTCTTCCTGCACGGAATCCGTCAGACGACCGATCCGCACGTGAATCATATTGCCGGCGAGGACCAGCGGCAGGGCGATTGTCAGCCCGAGGGCCGTGGTGACCAGTGCGAAGCTGATGTCGCTGGCGAGTGCTTCGGGACTGATGCCAGACTGACTGGCCACGGCAATTTCCTCGAAGGCGTTAATCATGCCCACCACCGTTCCCAGCAGCCCGAGCATGGGGGCACTCTTCACAATCGTCGAAATCCAGGACGAACGGTACTCCAGGTCGGCCAGCACATCCCGTTCGAACCGTTCGGCCAGCAGCCGGCGAATCTGCGGTACGGGCCGGTCCCGGTGCTCGATTGCCACCAGAATCAGCTGGGGAGTGGCTTTGCTCCACCAGGGCGGAGAATCGCACAGTTCAGCGACGGAATCGAATTCCCGGCGGCCCAGCAGTTCGCCAATTTCCTTGAGGAACGGTTCGGCCGCGACCCGCGACAACCGCTTCTGCGCGGTTCGCTGAACCAGCAGAATCACAAACCAGATACCGCCCAGCGCCACCGCTGCCATGGCAGCATAAATGGCCACACCGGCCGCCTCCAGAATCTCCTTCATCTGCATGTTTCCCGTAATCTGAAGTGCCTGGTGTTCGTGTTGAAAAATGCGGCTGTCGGCAGGTGCTGTGAAGACTGCCCGGGGTGTGCAGCCTGTCGGCTGCTGGAACAGGTCTCGTAAGAGCCGGTCTGAAGGGACTGTCTGAACTGGTAAACGGGCATTCCTGGTACTGCAGCCCGCTGTTACTGAAACAGCGACTGCCGCGTGACGCGAAACTCGTAACCGCCGCCCTGCAGCCGGCTCACCACAAACCAGGTTCGCCGGATGCGGTCGGGCGGAACCTGACCGAAGGCTTTTTCGGCGGCGGCCAGCTGCGCCACCGCGTCCGCCGGGTAGAAATGCAGAACGAGATTATTGCCCACCTGCAGCCCGGCCCTCTCGAACAGTTTCGCATCGGCCTGACGACGCGAACCGCCCCGCCAGTTGAAATGGATGCGGTCTTCTCCGGCTCCCGAGGTGGCCTTTCGCGTGGTGGGACGTGCATTGCTTAACTGCGACAGATAGGTGATCTGGCCGGTTTCAATCAGGCCCAGTTCGATTCCGAAAAAATCCAGCTGGCTGGCGTACTCTTCCAGCGTGCCGTCCTCATCAAAGCGAATAAACCACCGCTGTTCCCGCGGCAGACCAGATTGCCCCGGCCCCTGGCCCAGGGCCTTCCACCCGGTTCCTTCCGCCCGACCAGCGGCTCCCGAACTGGTCAGCTGCTGTTCAAACAGCTGTGGTGTCTGTTCGGCGGCCTGATCGGCCAGTTCGATCACATTTTCCAGCGTCTCTTCAATCTGCACTTCTTCGTCGGGAATCTCGTTCAGCGAGGGATCCCGGGCCAGCTCCTCGGCGGAGTCCACGCGGAGCGTTTCGTCGATTGTGCCCGATTCATCGCCACCGGGCAGTTCGATCAGTTCCACGGGGACGCGGGAAACTTCCGAACGCGGACGGATGTTGTACCAGACGACCATCAGACTGCAGAAAGCCAGGGCGGTGCCCAGCACCAGAGCCAGCATGAACGTGCTGACTTTTTCATACCGGGTGACCTGAATGACGGGGCTGCGGATTTCGGCTGCCTGTGAAGCACGGCGGCGGGTTGCAGGCGTCGCCATCAGCGGGCGCTTTCCAGAGGAGTCTCAGAGAATCGAAGTGCTGCTGCGTTCAGCCGGCCGCAGCCGGTGACCATGGCCCCGCTGATGAACCAGCGGGGAAACTGCTGGTGAAACTGAAATCATTCAGCCGGGACGACGGTGTTCAAAATAATGACACAATGTGCGGATGCGAAAAACCTGCCAGGCCACCAGGCCACCCACAATGGCCAGCACGGAACCAAAAATGAACGGATAGTGGGCCGGTTGCCCGGCCTGCGGACAGAGGTAACTCAGCACGCCATACGACAGCAGGCAGGCGACCGTCATGAAGACCACCAGCCGCACCTGAAAAAACATGCCGGACGCTACCACCAGCAGCGGGTAGCCAATCAGCAGCGGCCCGATATCGCCCGTGACCGAACACAGGATACTTGTCAGCAGCAGGGCATCCGCTCCCGCCCAGCTGAAGCGGGCCAGTCCGGCAGCCTGACCGGAACTGAGCATTCGCTGAAAGACCAGTGAAATCACAGCCCACAGGCCCAGCTGCCACATGACATCCGCGTGATAGGCGGAATCGCCGCCGTTCAGGCGGTAGGAGGTTTCAATAATGCCGGCCGCGGCGAGCAGGCCCGCCCAGTGAGCCACCAGTGCCGGTTCCCGCCTTGCCCAGCGACGCACCCGTGTGAACCAGCCCCGGCTGGTGGCCGTGATGGATTCACCCCGCAGCCAGCGTTCGAGATCCGCACCCAGCTCGGCTGCTGAGCGATAGCGGCAGTCGGGATCTTTCTCCAGGCAGCGGAGGCAGATCAGTTCGAGTTCCTCGGGAATGCTGCTGTTGAGGCTGCGTGGCAGGGGCGGTTCACTTTCGATGACCTCCATCAGCGTATCGAGGGGGTTACTTCGCTGAAATGGCGGGCGGCCGGTCAGCAGCTCATACAGGATGGCCCCCAGGCTGTAGACATCCGACTGGGGCGAAATTTCACGGATCCGTCCGGCAGCCTGTTCGGGAGCCATATACGCCGGAGTGCCGATAATTGTGCCGGTCT
>JAGQPV010000739.1 GCA_020426545.1 Planctomycetaceae bacterium | reverse complement strand
CATCAGGTCGGGGGTGAACTGAATCCGGGCAAAGTCCATCGACAGGGTGCGGGCCAGAGTGCTGATCATCAGCGTCTTGGCCAGCCCGGGAACGCCTTCCAGCAGGCAGTGCCCCCGGCTAAACAGTGCAATCAGCAACTGCTCGATTACATCGTCCTGGCCCACAATCACCTTGCTCATCTGCTCGCGAATCGACAGGTAAGCGGCATTCAGCCGCTTGATTGCCTGTTCGGTTTCGGCAGAACCGGGGCTGTCACCGCCCGCGGCAGGCGTGGTATCGGTCATCGATTCGCCTTCTGCTGGTGCCCCGGAAGGGCACTGCTTCCCCATGTATGCCTGATGCACGGTTTCCGCCGGAACCTGCAGGCTCCGGACAAGGGAAACCAGAACATCCCTCAGTTCCGCTGGGCGGCCCTGTGACCATCTGCCGGGCGACTGCCGTCGTTCTGTGCAGAGTGCCTGTGGCACTCTGCCGCAGGCTCGTCAGAACTCAGATGCGCCACCCTGACCACAAGTTCCGCAAAATGAATCAGTTACGTGTCCGGAAGCCCTCGGGACGGGCCCGGGAGGAACGGACACAGACTAGACGCATCACCTGGCAGAATCTCACCAGATCTTTATCTGCCGGCATTCAGCGGGCCCGCGGCAAGTGGCTTCCGGTGGCTCTGGATCCGGGGAAGAGTTCTGTAAGGTGCTGTCAGAGAACAGGATATGTGATGCGAAGGGTTGCCGGGGCAGGCGATTCGCGGTCTGGCCAGCGGGCTTCCGTTTCGATCTTCCGAGCGGTGGAGCCTCATCGATCTGGACAAAATCTGTCCAGAACGATGAGCCTGATGCTATTCGCCCGGTGGCGGTTCAGCCGGTTGCGGGTCGCCGTTCAGCACCTCAACGGGCAGGATGTCGCCGGGATCGGGGGCGGGCAGTTCGTGCTGCAGGCGGGAGCAGAACTCACCGAGAGCGGCGGCGAACGTTTCCGCCAGGTCGAGATGCTCTCGGCGGATATCGTGCAGATCCCACTGGTCTTCCGGCTTGCCGAACAGCTGTCCCTCCCCGAACTGGCCGAATTCCGGGGAAATCGTATTCTCCGGGTCATTTTCGGCAGTGGCGTCTGCCGGTTTCCGAGCGGGAAGGGAAACCGAACCGGTGAAGTAGAACCGGGACGTCCGCAGCCCGGCCAGTCGCCAGTCGGAGCGACCAGTGCAGGCGATGCGCCGCGGCTGTCGCGGTTCCGGCTGTTCTCCCGCCGCGAGTTCCGTGGCCCGGGCTGCTTCAAACAGGCTGCGGCCTTCGATCCGGGAGGAATCGAACGGGACATTGAACCATTCGAGCAGGGTCGGCGGCAGATCCATCGGTTGCTGAAATTCCAGACAGCGGCGATTCTGCCACTGGCCGGGAACCAGCAGGAACAGCGGTGTCTGGACGACATCCGCGGCCAGCGGCCGTGCAGAGGTATCATCGAGACCGGCGATGGAAATCGGGATCCGAACTCCCCCGGCCGCTGTCACCAGCAGCAGGGGGGGATGCTCGTGTTCCGCGGGATCGATGGCGGTAAACCATTGCACCAGAGGCTGCAGGGCCCGGTCGAGCGATTCGACCTCAGCCTGAATCTGCGCCACGGAGCGATCCGCATTGAGGTCGCTGCCTGGTGCCGAGCCGGGTTCAACGTCTGCAGCGTCAGCGGAATCCGGCTGGGAGGCAGGTTCAGCAACAGCGGCGGACTCACTGCAGCCGGCGGACTGAATCCAGATCAGCTGTGAAACGCGTGCCTCGGCGCTGGAACCACTGGAGAGCAGTGAGACGGCTCTGTTCACCTGCGCCGCCAGCAATTCCGCGGATGTCGCCGCAGCCGGGCTGGCCGGGTCGCTGGACTGCAGCGGCTCGCGATTCCAGAGGGCTTCGTCCGGCAGCGGAACCCGCGAGCGGGGATCGGACAGCAGGTGCAGGGCGACGTCGTGGCTGTGGAGTGCGGGAATCAGCCGCAGCTTCGGTTCCAGACTGGTCCCCCCGCGAAACAGCTGCCGGGTGCCCGTCCACCAGGCGTGGTCGGTCGCGCTGTCGGCCAGGTCATCGGCGAAACAGAGCGGGAACAGCAGGCCATCGGCAGCCAGCCGGTCAAAGGCCGGAGTGCGGGCCTGCTCCGCTCCGCAACAGCCCAGCAACCGCCCCGGCAGTCGATCCAGCGCTACAACCACGGCCTGCAACGGGCATTCTCCTCGAGAGCCACTGGTAAAACGAAAGCCGGGCAGCTGCTCAGCCCGCTCCCACACCCCGGTCGAATGCTTCCTGCTCGCGGCTGTAAACCGCCACCGTCGACTGCAGTGTCTCGCGGCTGATTTTCCAGCTGGGGCTTTCGTCGGTGTAGCGGTTGCAGTGATCGACCAGCAGGCGATACAGGAACTTGAACAGATGCCGGGGCACCCGCAGCCGGGAGAAGATGCCGATCAGCTCCTGGTGCGAGATTGAATCTTCGAACAGATCGCTCAGGCTGGGGGCGCGGTCTTCCGTGGCACAGGCCCGCAGTCGGTCCGTGGCGACGTCGTACAGCGACTCACCAGTCCACTCCAGCGAGCGGATCAGATTCTGCTTATCGAGGCGGGACCGGTCGTAAAACTGCTTGGATTCCCGGTCGAGATAGTACACGACATCCAGCGGGAGCAGCAGTTTGAAACCCATGCCCGGGTGCTTGAGGAACTTGTTGTCGAACATGGGCCACAGCAGGTCCCGCATTCGTTCGGGCGAACCATTCACCAGGTGCGGTTCGTCCACGCGATCGACCAGAATCACAATGCTGCTGTAGCCAAAGCTGTTCAGCAGGGCCTGCAGCTTCGCCAGCAGTTCGTAACGGTC
>JAGQPV010000073.1 GCA_020426545.1 Planctomycetaceae bacterium | reverse complement strand
TCCCGTTAAATGTGATGAAATGTGCCGCGCTGAAAACCAGGTGGTCTTTCGTGACTCGAACTCGAAACACGGTGGTATCCCTGCCTCATCGGCTGGAGGCGGCAGCCTGAAAGTCGGTGGAGAATGCAAGATCGCCCGGCTGCACCATAACCATCGGGCAACAATGGCTGCAACACGCTCACGGAATTGCAAAGGCGGCTCGCCAGGCCGCGCTTTCACTCTGCTAGGCATGCCGCGCATGCCGTCAGGCCGCACCCCTGATTTTATTGCCCGCGGGACGAATCGTTTAAGGACTTGCAGAGAAATGCACCCGTGAACCGGCCGGGCTGCGGGTAACGGGTGAACGATCGCACGGGGAATTGCCAAAGCCATCCGGCTGCCCGTTCTGGTGAATCCGGGCAATCTGCCGCAGGTTGACGGAAGTGCATGCCTGGTGGCGAACCTCTTGTTCTGCAAGATGTTACAGACCCATGCCGCGAACCGGGGGTCCTGTCGTCCTGATCGAGGCCTGAACGGCCGGGCGAACTATTCTGCCGATTGCACCGCCACCTTGTGGACAATGGACCGACCGGCGGGGTGGCGGTCGTTGAACTGCATCGGGCGGTTGATATACTGAAGCACGGTCGGAGCCAGTCGCTCCGCAGGGGCAGACTCGCACTCCTGCCAGCGGGATCCATTCCCGCCAGTGCCATGTCAGTTCCCGAACCGGGGGTACACAGAGCCGGAGTGAGACATTGACCCGCCACAGGGCTGGCGGGTTCGCTCGACTGACAGCCTGATTTTCGGTTTCTGTCGAGAGAAACTGTCACCAACACACTCCTGCTGGAACCAGTGCAGCACAATCTGTACTGGAACAGGTGCAATTCACCTCCTCTTTCGCTGCTGCTACAGATTGCAGGGTCTTTCCCGCCGATTACCGGGGGGCTCTGCGTGATTCACTCCCGCTGCCTGAAAACCCTGCGGGGACTGGCAGGCAACCGGGGCCGGCAGCGACTGCTGGAATTGCTGAACAGAGCCGGGGCCGCAGTGCATAGTGCCGAAGCAGCAACCGCTGACTTCAGCCAGTCTGCCGCTGGACATGATGGAAGAACGCAGAAGGGAACTGTTGCATGAGTCCTGAATCCGACGTTTCGACGGCAACCGTCACCCGTGGGCTGAAAGGCGTCATGGCGGCAGACAGTGCAATCTGCCTCGTCAATGGCACCGAAGGCCGGTTGTACTATCGGGGATATAACGTCGATGATCTCGCCGAGAAGTGCACCTACGAAGAAGTCGCGCTGCTGCTGCTGCGTGGCGAACTGCCGACCGCATCCCAGCTCAGTGAGTTTCGTGCGGAGCTGAACCGGAACTGCGCACTTCCCGAGGAAGTGCTGGAGTTTCTGCGGCAGGTTCCGGCGGATACGCATCCCATGGCGACCCTGCGAACGGCCGTTTCGCTGGCCGGCATTCGCGATCCGCAGGCCGAAGACGGCAGCGTGGAAGCCAACGAGCAGAAGGCCATCCGACTGATGGCACTGATTCCGGCCGTCACAGCAGCCATTCACCGCCTGCGTACTGGCGAAGAACCGGTTGTCCCGGATGCCGACCAGAGCATTGCCGCGGCCTTCATGCAGATGCTGAACGGGCGGAAGGCCACGGCCGATGAAACCCGGGCGATGGATCTGATTCTGATCCTGCATGCGGAACACGGCTTCAATGCGAGCACATTCGCCGCCCGCGTGATTATCGCCACGATGACCGATATTCATTCGGCTGTCACCGGGGCAATTGGTGCCCTGAAGGGCAAGCTGCACGGCGGAGCCAACACGGAAGTCCTGCGGACGCTGGAGCAGTTCAACTCCGTGGCGGATGTGGCCCCATGGGTCGAAGAAACACGGGCCTCCAAAGGCAAGTTCATGGGCTTCGGCCATGCCGTGTACCAGACGGCCGACCCGCGGGCAAAGTTCCTGAAGGAACTGTCGCAGCGGCTGGGCGAGGAAAAGGGCGAACCGCTGTGGTACGAACTTTCCGCCGAAATTGAAAAGCACGTCACCGCGGCCATTCACCGTGAGTGCAACGTCGATTTCTACTCCGCCAGCCTGCAGCACTACATGGGCATTCCCAAAGAGCTGTTTACCTGTATTTTCGCTTCCAGCCGGATTTCCGGGTGGTGCGCGCATATCATGGAACAGCTGGCGGACAACAAGATTATTCGTCCCTCGGCTCACTATGTGGGTGAGATCGACCGGCCGGTGGTGCCGCTGGAAGACCGCCAGGGCTGATCTCAGCAGGGCATCGCGGTTCTGCTGCCGGTCAGTGACTGCTCCCCGGGACGGGAGCGAAACCTCCGGACTGTGCAGCAGCTCTGCTGCCTGAAAGAATGGAATCAGACGTTCTGCCGCCTGTCGGCCGTTTCGCTGGTTCCAGTCAGGCAGGCTGGAAACGGGCTCCGGGATGCCGGCAGGTCCGCTGCCGGGGAGAAGTTCCGGCGGGTGGAGCAGGCGGCTGTGCTTTCGAGCCTGCGGACTTTCCAGTCCGTTCAGAAGCTTCGATTCGGACGGAAGCGACCAGGAGCAGGAGGCTCACCAGAGAGGTTCCCTGGCGGTGGAACATGCCGCACCAGGCAGCCTGCGGGAACGAGACCGGTTTCGGGTGCAGCAGGTGCTGGAGTGGACTGTCCGCCCGGAATCGAACAGTGAAGCTGTTCGGGAAGATGAGGCCGCCTGAACCCGCTGGAATTTCCGGGGGCCTGCTGCTGCATGCTTCCCTGCTACGGAGCGCCACAGTATCCGGCCCTGCCAGTGGTCTGGAGCAGACATGGATGAGACGGAATGCCTGAAACGAGACCGGACAATCAGCGGGTTGTGATTACCGGGGTTGGCCTGGCAGCCCCCAACGGGAACAACCTGGCCGAATTCCGCGAGAGCCTGCTGGCGGGCCGCTCCGGCGTGGTTCCCTTTGAAACCCGCCACATGGGCGAGGTCCTGGCGGGTGTGTGCAACTGCGATGTCCTCCGCTGGCAGAAGCGGAAGGAAGTTCGCCGGGGCACACGGGCTGGCTCCATCGCCGTGTACTGTGCCAACGAGGCCGTGCAGGATTCCGGACTGGACTGGGGCCAGGTGCCGACAGACCGGGTGGGCGTGATTCTGGGAATCACCGAGCACGGTAACGTCGAGACGGAAAACGAAATCCATGAGATTTCGCAGTTCGACTACGATACCAAAGTCTGGTCGCACCATCACAACCCGCGAACGGTCGCCAACAACCCCGCCGGTGAAGTGACGCTGTCGCTGAAAATCACGGGACCGCACCTGACGGTGGGGGCTGCCTGTGCGGCCGGCAATGCAGGTTTCATCCACGCTGTGCAGTTGCTGCGTCTGGGCGAAATCGACCTGGCTCTGGCCGGAGGAGTGTCGGAAAGCATCCACACCTTCGGAATTTTCGCCAGCTTTCAGAGTCAGGGGGCTCTGGCCCGGCACGAGGACCCCGCGAAGGCGTCCCGACCGTTCGACGTGAACCGCAACGGCATTGTGGTGGCGGAAGGTGGCGGTGTGTGCACGCTGGAACGTCTGCCGGACGCGCTGGCCCGTGGAGCGAAGATCTACGGTGAAATCATCGGCTACGCCATGAATTCCGACGCGACCGACTTCGTGCTGCCCAACCGCAGCCGGCAGGCGGAATGCATGCGGCTGGCGCTCAGCCGGGCCGGCATCTCCGCGGCCGATGTCGATATCGTCAGCAGTCATGCCACCGCGACCGAGCAGGGCGATATTGAAGAAGCGGCCGCACTGCGGGAAGTGTTCGGCGAAAGTGGCCAGGTCGCCATCAACAACACGAAAAGTTTTATCGGCCATGCGATGGGGGCCGCGGGAGCTCTGGAGTTCCTGGGGAATCTGCCATCGTTTGACGATCGTATCGCACACGCTACAATCAATCTCGATCAGCCAGATCCGCAGTGCCACCTGCCAGGACTGGTGGTGAACCAACCCCGCCAGCTGGAACGTGCCAGCTGTATTCTGAACAATTCTTTCGGGATGCTGGGCATCAATTCCGCACTCATTGTGCGACGCTATCCGGAAGAAAACGCCGGCTGAGACTGGAGTGAGCTGAATGAACCCGGAAGAAATCAGGCAGGTTGTTCTTGAGATCCTCGAGCGGATTGCTCCGGACGAAGATCTGTCTGAACTGGATGACAGTGTTCCGTTCCGCGACCAGATGGAACTCGATTCGATGGATTTTCTGGACATCGTGATGGAACTGCGGAAGCAGTACCGGGTTCAGATTCCTGAAGAAGAGTACGGCCACCTCGTCACGATGGACAGCGCCGTGGACTATCTGACTCCCCGGCTGAAAGACGCCAGCAGCCCGGCCTGAAGCCCGGACTGCCGGAGGGTTGCCGGTTTCGCTGGCAGCCCCGGCCCGTGGAGTGCGGCAGACCGCTGACTGCACCGGGCCAGTGAGAACAGTTCTTCTCTGACAACTGCTCCACCTGCTTCCCGTTCTGATTCCTCCTCCCCCTGCCTCTCCGCGTCAGACAGCTCCCACGTGAGATACGACACCATCATCATTGGTGCCGGGCTGTCCGGACTGGCCGCCGGAATTCGTCTGGCCTACTTCGACCGGTCTGTCTGCCTGCTGGAACGGCACACGACCATCGGCGGGCTGAATTCCTTCTACCGCCTGCGGGGACGGAACCACGATGTGGGCCTGCACGCGGTTACAAACTATGCCGCTCCCGGTACAAAGACCGGCCCCTTAAGCAAACTGCTGCGGCAGCTGCGGCTGAGCTGGGATGATTTTTCCCTGGTGCCGCAGTGCGGGTCGCGGGTCGATTTTCCTGGCTGTTCACTGCGGTTCAGCAATGATTTTTCGCTGCTGGAGCAGGAAATCGCCGAGAGTTTCCCGAGCCAGATCGATGGCTTTCGTCGGCTGGTCGCGCATATCGCCGGGCACAATGAGACATCGCTCGACCGGGAAAGTCAGTCCGCCAGAGCGGTGACCGGGGAATTCCTGAGTGATCCGCTGCTGATCGACATGCTGTTCTGCCCGCTGATGTTCTATGGCAGTGCCACGCCGCACGACATGGATTTCAGCCAGTTCGTCATCATGTTTAAGAGCATTTTCCAGGAAGGGTTTGCCCGTCCGCGGGAAGGCATCCGCCGGATTCTGAAGCACCTGGTGCGCAAGTACCGCGAACTGGGCGGAGAACTGCGGCTGCGGGCCGGCGTAAAGCAGATTCTGATGGACGGGGAACGTGCCACGGGCGTGCTGCTGGATGACGGCACGGTGATTGAAGGAGAGAACATTCTGTCTTCGGCCGGTTCGGCGGAGACGCTGCGACTGTGTCCGACGCTGACTTCCGCGAACGAGACCGATCCGCCGGGCGAGATCTCGTTTGTGGAAACCATCTTCAGTCTCGACTGCCTGCCGGCCAGTCTGGGACATGAGGAAACAATCGTGTTCTACTCGGATACGGAGAAGTTCCGCTACGACCGCCCTACCGACGACTGCGACATTTCCAGCGGGATCATCTGCTCGCCGAATAACTTCCAGTATGACGAACCACTGGAGGAAGGGTGTCTGCGGATCACGGCCCTGGCCGATCCCGATCGCTGGATGGACCTGCCGGAGGAAGAGTATCTCCGCCGCAAGGAAGACTGGTGCAGCCGGATTGCCCGGGCGGCTCTCTCCCACATTCCCGATTTCCAGCCGCATGTGCTCGATACCGACATGTTCACTCCCCGCACCATCCGCAAATTCACCGGCCACCTGAACGGCGCGGTTTACGGTGCACCGGGCAAGAGGCTGGATGGCCGGACTCCCGTCGACAACCTCTACCTGTGCGGTACCGACCAGGGATTCCTTGGCATCATCGGTTCGATGCTGTCCGGCATCTCGATGGCGAATGCCTGGCTGCTGCGGTAACGGCGAAAGAACGGCTCCGCTGCTGGCGGGCATTGTACGCTGCTCGCGTCCGATCCCTGGCGGGACTCTTCCTGCCAAAACGCCAGTTTTCGGAACAGGCGTTCCGTTTTGCCGGGCGTCTGTGCCCCATCCTGCCGTCTGTCAGGCTGCCAGGACGCGCGGGTTTTGCCCTGCAGTCGATGAAGACGGCAATCAGGGTCGAATTACAGGTTCCCGCCGCCTACACTGTGGTTTCGTTTCAACCACCGAAGCACGAACTTCTCCCACTGCCCGCCGGGGTTCCCCTGCGGAAACGGCGCAGGGCAGGGGCTGTGTCCTCGTGGTGTTTTCCTCCGCTCCGAGTGTTTCCAGCGAGCAGTAAAGGCCGGGAATGCCGAAGGATTTTCTGAAAAACGCCCGCGACTCGTACGATGTCGTGGTGATCGGCAGCGGGCTGGCCGGCATGACTTCGGCCAACATTCTGGCCCGCGCCGGGTATTCGGTGCTCCTGCTGGAGCATCATTACCAGCTGGGGGGCATGGCAACCTGGTTCAAGCGGCAGAACGGCCATATCTTCGATATCTCCCTGCACGGTTTTCCGGCGGGCATGATCAAGAGCTGCCGCAAATACTGGACCCGCGAAATCGCGGATTCAATCGTCCCGCTGCGCGGTGTGCGGTTTGAGAATCCGCAGTTCTCGCTGGAAACCACCTTCACCCGCGAGGACTTCACCCGGATTCTGATCGAGGAATTCGGCATCGCACCCGAGACGGTGCAGCGGTTTTTCGATACCGCCCGGTCGATGAATTTCTTCGACGACCAGCAGAAAACCACCCGCGAACTGTTCGAGGAGTTCTTCCCCGGCCGGGATGATGTCGTCCGCCTGCTGATGGAGCCGATCACCTATGCCAACGGCTCGACACTGGAAGACCCCGCACTGACTTACGGAATCGTGTTCTCCAACTTCATGCAGAAGGGGGTGTACACCTTCCAGGGCGGGACGGATCTTCTCGTCCGGCAGATGCGGGAGGAGCTGGAGCGGAACGGTGTGGACCTCCGCATTCGCTGCCTTGTCGAACAGATTGAGATTTCTCCCGACCGCCGGGTCACGGGCGTGGTGGTGAATGGACGGCGGATTGGCTGTCGGGCGGTGATGTCCAACGCCAACCTCAAGTCGACCATTTTCCGCATGGCGGGTGAAGAACACTTTGACGCGAAATTCCTGGAGGAAGCCCGCGCCATCCGGCTGAATAACAGCAGCTGCCAGGTCTATCTGGCCATGAAGCCCGGCATGGGGTTCGACTTCTGCGGAGATCTGCTGTTCCATTCGGAGCACCGTGGTTTCGATATCGATGCCATGCTGAGCCGCAACATCAGCAGCCGCACCTTCTCTTTCTACTATCCCGAAACCCGGCCCGGCAGCGACCGCTGGCTGGTGGTCTCCTCGACCAATGCCAGCTACGACGACTGGGCCTCACTTTCGGAGGAAGAGTACAAGCGGTCCAAAGAAGAACTGTGCCGCTCGACCATCAGCTGCCTGGAACAGTACATCCCCAACCTGCGGGACATGCTGGACCATGTGGAAGCCTCAACTCCCCGCACTTTCGAGCACTACACCCGGCACTGGCAGGGTGCGTCCTTCGGCACCAAGTTCGAGGGACTGGCGGTCAGCAAGGCCCTGCCGGAGCAGGTCAGCGGGCTGTTCCACGCAGGTTCCGTCGGCATCATCATGTCGGGCTGGCTGGGTGCGGTGAATTACGGCGTGATTGTGGCCAACGATGTCGACAAGCTGCTGTCTCCCGCCGCTGCCGGAGTATGATACGGCCGGAGCTGGCCAGGGCCGGTGTCGGCAGCCAGCACGCGGTGACAGCAGGTAGCCCGGTTTTCTGATGACGACAGCTCCCCGCGGACGGCAGAAATTTCAGGACGGCAGAACACAACGTGAACCTCGCAGAGATCCAGCAGTACATTCCTCATCGTCCGCCGTTTCTGTGGCTGGACGAAGTCACCGATATTTCCGAAAAGCGGATTACCGCGCTCAAGCACGTTTCCGAATCGCTGGATGTTTTCCAGGGGCATTACCCCGGGTTCCCCGTGCTGCCCGGTGTGCTGCAGTGCGAAATGGCCATGCAGGCCGCCGCGATTCTGATTGCGAAGAACGATCCTCCTGAAGCAGGCAAAGTCCCTGTCGCCACCCGTATGAACAGCGTGCAGTTTCGCCGGATGATCAAACCGGGGGAAACCGTGCAGATCGATGTGGAGCTGACAGAGAAGCTGGGCCAGGCCTGGTTTCTGACCGGGAAAGTCAGCGTGGATGGCAAGGTCGCCACGAGGCTGGAGTTTGCCTGCACACTGGCCGACGCGCCGGCCTGACGGGACCTGCTGGTTGCTTCCGTTTTTGCGGCAACCGGGTGGGCGGGATTTGTGAAGGCCGTCACCTGCCCGGCCGGGAAGTCTCACAGATGGTATTCCGGCGGGTTTCCAGGTGCTGCCGCAGCAGTCCTTGATCCGTGTACAGCCCGGATGCTACCCTCCACTTCCTGTGGACAGAATACTGCTGGCGACGTCTGGCTGGTGAGCCAGCCGCCCCTATACGGTGATCCCCCGACAATGCCTGCGGCGGCTGCAGAGTCTGCCCGGGCAGCAGGTGGGGTGCCCCGGGGAACGGCCTGACCTGAGCCGGTCAGCTGCTGGTGGCCTGTCTGCCAGGGCAGAGTCAGCCCGTGGTACAGCGGCCGGTTCTGCCTCCCTGCCCGCCAACGAATAATGTAAATTCTCCGAACCGCCGCCTGCTGGTGGCCGCACCACGTTCTGTTCCGCGGAACCTGCTGCCAGCTCTCCGCGGTAGTGTGCAGTCCTTCTTCACGACTCAAGAGTCCGATGATTTCACTTGCGCGTCTGATCATTCGCACCTTCGACCTCCGGATGACAGGCAAGTGGTTTGCCCTTTCAGGACTGATCGGCGTGGTGGCCGGGCTGGGGGCCATCGTATTTCAGACGCTGGGGCAGGTGATCGCGCGGTTCACGCTGAGCCAGTTTGCCGGGTGGTCGCCGGGTGAAGCAGCGGGCGAACATATTCTGTTCGAGCACGCGGCCACGGCGTTTTCCCCGGTGTGGCTGATCGTCATCATGACCCTGGGCGGGCTGGTTTCCGGCCTGCTGGTTTACACATTTGCCCCGGAAGCTGAGGGCCACGGAACGGATGCCGCGATCGACGCGTTCCACCACCGTCGCGGATTCATCCGGGCCAGAATCCCGCTGATCAAAACCATTGCCTCGGCGGTGACACTGGGCACGGGCGGCTCGGGCGGACGGGAAGGCCCGATTGCCCAGATCGGGGCCGGGTTCGGCTCGTACCTGGCGACCCGCCTGAATCTCTCCGCACACGATCGCCGCATCATGCTGGCGGCCGGCATGGGTGCGGGAGTCGGCGCCATTTTTCGGGCGCCACTGGCCGGGGCCCTGTTTGCCGGAGAAATTCTGTACCGCGAAGCCGAGATCGAATCGGAAGTCATCGTTCCGGCGGCGATGTCCTCCATTGTGGGCTACAGCGTCTACTGTATGTCGCTCCCGGCGGACAAACGATTTCTGCCACTGTTCGGCCAGGCCTTTCCCGCTCCCCCCGGACCGGTCATCGAGCTGATCCCGCTGGGGCTGCTGGCTATTGTGCTGGTGGCTGTCGGCATTCTGTACATCAAGACATTTTACGGTGTGCACAAGCTGTTCAAGAAGCTGCCCGGGCCGCCGCACATCAGGCCGGCCATCGGTGCCGCCATGGCGGGCTGCCTGGGGCTGGGGCTGCTGCATCTGTCGGGTGGCGATCACCGGGTGCTGGCGGTGCTGTCCACAGGTTACGGCTCGCTGCAGCAGGCACTCAACCCGGCCGCGACCATCAGCATTGGCCTGCTGCTGACCATCGCCTTCGGCAAGATCATCACGACGTCGCTGACGATCAGCTCCGGTGGATCGGGCGGTGTGTTCGGTCCGTCGATGGTCATCGGCGGTTGCGTGGGCACGGCCACCGGGCAGTTTCTGCACGGACTGATGCCCGCCATCGTGACCAGCCCCACCACCTACGGCATTGTGGGAATGGCCGGATTCTTCGCCGGCTGCGCGCATGCTCCGTTCTCCACCATCATCATGGTTTCCGAGATGACGGGGAACTACAACCTGCTCCTGCCCACGATGTGGGTTTCGACCCTGTGTTTTCTGCTGTCCCGCCCGTGGACTCTGTATGTCAAACAGGTGCCCACCCGGCTGGAATCCCCCGCACACCGGGGCGATTTCATTGTCGACCTGCTGGAGGGAATTCGCGTATCGGAAGTCTTCCGGCCGAACACTCAGCTGCTGACCGTGCCCGAGCAGAGATCGCTGGAGGACATTGTGCACCTGCTGGCCACCACGCAGCAGCATTACTTTCCCGTGGTCAATGATGCCGGCGAGATGGTGGGAATTTTCTCATCCGATGATGTCCGCAGCTGGCTGTACGATGAAACCATCTGGAAGCTGGCCGTGGCCGAGGACATCATGGTGACGAAGTTCGTCAGCGTGACTCCCGATGACGATCTGAATACGGCTCTCCGGCGGTTTACGGCCATCAACCTGGACGAACTGCCGGTGCTCGATCCGAAGAATCCCGGTCGCCTGCTGGGCATGCTCCGCCGCAAGGAAACGATCGGTTTTTATAACCGGCGGCTGCTGGAGCATAAGCAGTCGGTCACCGAGCAGGCGGCTGACGGTACGGCCTTCCCTTAAATTCCCTTCATGCAGAACGAGGAGACGCTGTTGCGATTTCTTCACGCGGCCGACGTTCATCTGGACAGCCCGCTGCGGGGGCTGGAACGGTACGAGGGAGCGCCGAAAGAGGCGATTCGCGAAGCCACCCGCCACGCATTTGAAAAGCTGGTCGCGCTGGCCATCAGCCGGCAGGTGGATTTTGTCGTCCTGGCCGGCGACTTGTATGACGGTGACCGCGACGACTTCAACATCATTCTGTTTTTCAACCGGCAGATGCTGAAGCTGCGGGACGCCGGCATTCCGGTGTTCATGATCAGCGGCAATCACGATGCCGACAACCGCATGACGACCCGGCTCAACCCGCCGGATAACGTCCATCGGTTCGGCACCGATGAACCCGGCACCCGGGTGCTGGACGATCTGGGTGTGGCCCTGCACGGGCAGGGTTTTGCCACGGGCGCAGTCACCACCGACCTGTCCGCCGGCTATCCCGCGGCGGTGCCGGGCTGTTTCAACATCGGCCTGCTGCACACCTGCGGCACCGGAGCGGAGGGACATGCGGCCTATGCCCCGTGTACGCTGGACGGGCTGAGATCCCGCCAGTACCAGTACTGGGCTCTGGGGCACGTTCACCTGAGGCACGACCTGCTGGCCAGCGATCCCGTGGTCGCTTTCCCGGGAAATGTGCAGGGCCGGCACATGCGGGAAACCGGCCCCAAAGGCTGCCTGATTGTCGATGTGAACGACAGCCACGAAGTCACCCGCGAATTTGTTCCCCTGGATGTGTTCCGCTGGGAAGTCTGCCGGCTGGACGCGACAGAAGTGACCTCCGCGGAAGAGCTGGTCGACGTGTTCGGTGCATCGCTGAATCAGCAGCTGCAGGGTGCCGACGGACTGCCGCTGGCCGTGCGGGTGCTGGTGGAGGGACCGAGTGAAGTGCACCCGGAACTGGCCAGCACGCCCGAGCAGTGGGCGTTCGAAATCCGCAGCCGGGCCATGTCGATTGCTCCGGATGACAGCAGCCAGCCGGTGTGGGTGGAAAAAGTTCAGTTCCGGACATCGATACCCGCCAGCCGGGACAGCTCTCAGGAAGCCGATGGCCCGCTGGGCGAACTGCATCAGCTGATCGAAGAGCTGAAACAGAACCCCGCGGGCCTGGAGGAACTGACCACCGAACTGAAGACGCTGCAGCAGAAGCTGAAAGGCGTGCTGCTGCCCGATGAAGTCGACGAAGTGTTTCCCACCACCCCGGAACAGCTGCAGGCCGCACTGGCTGCAGCCGGCGACATGCTGCTGGGGCGGCTGCAGGGTCAGCCGGAACAGACCACCGACTGAAAGGCCCTGCCGAGAGGGAAATCAGGCGGAATGCTGCCCGAGGCGCCGGGCCGTCATGTGCAGCGTCGTGCGGCCGTAATCGGTGAAATTCACCTGATAGGTCGTGCCGCGAATCGACTGCAGCTCGATTCCATAGTTCTCCGGCAGCTGATGACTGCCGGCATGGGCGAGCAGCCGCTCCACCCGCTGGCGGTGTGCCGGAGCGACAAAATCGCACAGATGACGCGGACCAGCCCCTTCCGGGTTCGGGCCGTATCCCAGCCGGGCTGCGGCCTGCAGCTGGCCGGTTGATTTCTCAATACTGGCCAGAATAATGTGCGGCTGCCGATAGACGGCAATGCCCCGGCTGCTGCCCCGGTCTCCGCGGCAGGCCAGGCCGAAGCGGTACAGGTAGGCCGTCTGCCAGAAGGCTTTCCAGGTCATTGGGAACAGCTGGAAGTACACCTTCCGCTGCGCCAGAGAATTCAGCTGCACCTGAAACCGCAGATTGTCCACGTTCCGCACATCGATCACCGGCGGAAGCTCGCGCCCCTGATGGCCTGCTGTAATGGCCCTGTCCAGCCGTTTGCGGTCCACCCCCTCAAACTGGCCCACCAGGTTGTAGCCCTCGCACCCGGGAACCGGCTTGTGGTCGATGGTGTCGAAAATCCAGTCGACATGCCCCACGGGCGACATCTGACCGATGAACGACGGAATTCTGCAGCGACGCTCTGACATGGCACTCCCCTGTTCAGGTTTCCGACTGTGCGCGATTCAACGCGGACAGCCATCGGTGAAGCGGGGGTTCAGTCGCGGTGATGCTCCCGCGAACGGAAGCACCTTCCTTTTCCAGGCCGAATCTGAGAGGTGAGGATTCTGAGAGGCTGCCGGCATGTTCAGCGACATGAACACGATGGACAGATCCTCGCACGCCGAACAGCAGCCTGTCAAGAAAAATATCAGCGACTGCCGATGCGTCGACCTCACCGACCGGGCGGACGCTACTCGCTGACTGCAGGCGCAGCCCTTCCGCCAGCGACCGATCCCTTCGCGCCCAGTGCCATGCGAAGGAATCGGTTTCCTCCCGAGGGGGTGCTAGTCTGCCTGCGGGATGCGGTGCAGCGTGTAATGCCCGGTGGACGGGAACAGGGCTTCCCCGGAGTCGAGGCCGATCTTTCCGCAGCTGACTTCATACACATGACCGGGACGCAGGCCGCTGACCGTCAGCTGGACGGTGCGGTTGTCGGCCGAAATGCTGGCCTGTTTCAATTCCGGGCTGTGTCGTCCGGAATCCGGGGTGGAGTAGGCTCCCTCCCATTTCCGGGTGTAGCCCGAAATCGACCAGGCTTCCATATCGACCGCCCGCTGCGGATCGACCGGAGTGGTGAATTCCACTTCGAAGCCGGCCGCTGTCGCCCGCAGTTCGCGAATACCGGCGGGCAGTGGCCCGCTGCGCCGCAGCCGCGCAATCGAGCCGGTATTACGGCCTCCCAGCCAGCCGCTGTCGTGAATACTTCCGATATAAATCTCTCCCGAAGGCGAAACCGCCCCGGACAGCGGGCCGTTGAAGTTGCTGCCCCCCGCCCCCGAGCCCGGCCGGCTGAAGGTGTAGGCTGCTCCCTGAGTCACCCCGTCGACTTCCTGAATGCTGAGCCGGACGAGAAAGCGGGTATCGTATTCGCAGCCGATGGCCTGACCGGCCAGCTGCGGAAACTGTTCTCGGCTGTTCAGGAAGAAGACCCCGTTCACGCTGCGGGTGAGCGGGTGGGGAATCTGCACGGCGGGCGGCTGCTGCGGAGCGTCCCGCAGTTCTTCAATTCGGGCGGGCACACCGTAGGCGACCCCTTCCTGCAGCAGGTTGAACTCGTTGAATGTGTTCTGCACGCCCTGGTTGTCGGTGACGAAAATCTGCCCCCGCGTATTGCGGGCCAGCCCCGTGGGATAACGGAACGCGTGGCCGATGGGCGTGATGGTGCCATCGGGCGCAACCCGCAGCACTTTGCCCCGCCAGCGGGATTCCTCATGGGGCCGCTTCGGCTGGGCATAATCGCTGCCCAGGCCAATGTACAGGTTGCCCGCGTCGTCCCGCACGATGCCGGTTGTCCAGTCGTGGTAGTTGTCGTTGTAGCCCCAGCCGGTGGCCAGAACTTCCCGCTGGTCGGCCCGGCCGTCACCATCGGTGTCTTTCAGCCGCAGCAGTTCCGGCTTGTGGGCCACAATGATGTCATCGCCATCAGCCAGAATTCCGTACGGAGCCGCCAGCCCTTCCTCGAACACGGTCAGAGCATCTTCCAGCCCGTCGCCATCGGTATCGCGGGCGAGATACACATGCCCCTTGAGCGACGTGAAGATCAACGTGCCATCCGGTCGCCAGTCGAGCGCGGTCGGCATGATGGAAGCATTCAGCGGCAGCCGGGTTCCCGTGAATCCCGGCAGCGAAGTGATCTGTTCGGCTTCGGATTTCAGCACGGGCTGCGGCTTGAGGGCCGGGGCCGTGGTCTTCAGGGAGCAGGAATACAGCAGGCGGATGCCGAACTCGGCCGATGGGCCCCTGGCAGGCTCAAGGATCAGCAGCGGCTGCGTTGCGGATTCCGTCAGCACGGTGCGGGAGTTCTTC
>JAGQPV010000738.1 GCA_020426545.1 Planctomycetaceae bacterium | reverse complement strand
AGAAGAAACCGAGACCGGCTACCGGAACCGCAGCGGTTCGCCCCGCCGGGGTGGTTATTCGCAGCGGTCCGCTCACGGTCCGTCCTACAAGACCGGCCCCGGTGGCAGCACCAGCCGGAAACCGGCTCCCGGCAGCCCGGCCGAGTCTTCTTCCAGCGGGAAAGGGAAGAAGAGCAAAGTGACCATTTCCAGCCGCCAGCAGGCTGCCCGGAAATCGGCCCCCTCGACAAAGAAAACGTCCCCGCCTTCCAGGTCTGATCGCGGCGGGAGCGGAAACAGCTGAGCGGCGGAAACCGGGGCAGGGCAGGGCGACCGGAACCACCGACCAGATTGCACAGAGGCACCCCGCCCCCGTCGTGGGGCCAGTGGAACTCCCCGTCTGGCACAGGTACACTGACCGTGGTTTCCACACCCGCTCCGTCATCATGCGAAGCAGGGTGCGAGACCCTCCGGCAGCTGCCGGTTCGGCTGCAGTGCTCTGTCTGCATTCCGTGAAGTCTCTGCCGGCTGGCTGCTCGCCAGGCAGGACCGCGGGTGTCCGTCACTGCCGCATGACCTGAGCCCGCGGCGGATGCGAAGTCCACCCTTCCGTCGCAGACCCTCCCCGCAGCAGCAGTTTTCAAACTGGCGTCAACTGTTCGCGGTTCTCCCTCCCGTTTTCGATATTTCTCTGCAGGTTGATGGTTTCCATGCAACGCCCTTCTTCGAGATCACGATACATTCCCATGCCGTTGAAACACCTTCTGTCTGCCTGTTCGCTCACGGCAGCTGTCTGCTTGCTGCTGCTGATGGTATCGCCTGCACCCCGGGATGCGGTTTCAGCCCAGCCCGCTGCCGCAGCTCAGGCTGCTGAACCTTCCCTGGAAGAACGGCTGCCACGCATCCCGCTGACCGAACCCGGCGATGCACTGAAAACCTTCACCGTGGCGGCCGGCTTCAAGCTGGAGCTGGTGGCGGCTGAACCGCTGCTGGCCGACCCCGTCGATGCCTGCTTCGATGCCGACGGACGGATGTTTGTCTGCGAAATGCACGGCTACCCGTTTTCGGAAGAGCCGACCCGCCTGAACCCGAATGGTGGCGGTAAGGAACAGGCCGGTGTGATCCGCATGCTGGAAGACACCGACGGCGACGGGGAGATGGATCGCAGCGTGATCTTCGCTGACCGGATGAGCTGGCCGACTTCCGTCTGCTGTTACAACGGCGGGCTGCTGGTACTGGCTCCTCCGGAGCTATACTACTTTCGCGATACCGACAACGATGGCCGGGCCGATGTACGGGAAGTGGTCCTGTCGGGCTTCAGCCGGGACAACGTCCAGGGCCTGACCAACGGCCTCAAGTGGGGGCTGGATAACCACATCTGGTTTGCCGGTGGCCGCAACGGAGCCGACCTGAAGCACCGGGGCCGCCCCCTGTTCGGCCTGCGGAACCAGGACCTGCGGTTCGACCCGCGGACGGAGAAATTCGAGACGGTCTCCGGCGGCCTGCAGTTCGGCCACTCGATGGATGACTGGGGCAACCGGTTCGTCTGCAGTAACAGCAACCACATTCTGCACGTGGTGTATCCCAGCCGTTATCTGGAGCGGAACCCGTTTCTGGCGGTTTCGGGAACGGTGCGGTCCATCGCGAAAGAAGGGGGTTCTGCTCCCGTCTTCCGTCGCAGCCCGCCGGAGCCCTGGCGGATTGTGCGGCAGGAGCAGCGGGCCGCCAAAGCTGGTTACAAACTGGTGCAGGGGGAAGACGGAACCTGGAAGTTTGAAGCCACGAAGGATGCCAAGGGCAGCCCGCCCGAACTGCCCACGGGCAATTTCACCTCGGCCACCGGTGTGACGATCTACCGTGGCTCGGCCTGGCCGGAGGAGTTCCACGGGAACGCCTTTATTGGCGATGTGGGCGGCAACCTCGTCCATCGCAAGACGGTCACCCCCCGGGAAGCCAGCTTCCTCGCCGAGCGGGCCGACGAAGGCCAGGAGATCATTGCCTCTTCGGATAACTGGTTCCGCCCGGTGAACTTCGTCAACGCCCCGGATGGCTCGCTGTACATTCTCGATATGTATCGGGAAACCATCGAGCACCCGTTCTCCATTCCGGAAGAAATCAAGGCGCATCTGCGGCTGGAAAGCGGCGACGACCGGGGACGGATTTACCGGCTGGTCGCTCCTGGCAGCAGGCTGCTGCCGCCGGTCAAACTCTCCGGTGTTTCCTCCGGGGAACTGGTGCAGTACCTGGATTCGCCCAATGGCTGGCACCGGGAAACCGCGCAGCGGCTGCTGTGGGAACGGCAGGACAAATCCGTCGTGCCGGCACTCACACAGCTGGCAACCGGTGGCAAGCTGCCGCAGGGCCGCGTGCATGCTCTGTGGACCCTGCGAGGTCTCGATGCCCTGACAGCGGAAACCGTCGGCACCGCACTGCAGGATGCCGATTCCCGTGTGCGGCAGCAGGCTGTGGAACTGGCCGAACCGCTGCTGCAGGACCACCCCGAACTGGTCAAAGCCCTCGTTGATCTGACGGACGACGAGGACCAGCGGGTGCGGTTTCAGGTCGCCTTCAGTCTGGGAGAATCGGACAGCGACCAGGCCGTGGAAGGCCTGGTGCTGCTGGCGAAGAAGGCCGATTTCAGCGATCTGCGGACCGCCATTCTGTCGTCATCCGCGGCAGCTGCCGACCGCATCGCCATTCGCCTGCTGGCGGAGCAGCCCCTCTCGGGCAGTGCCCGCAGCCTGCTGATCGAACTGTGCCGGATCGCCGGTGCCAACCCGCAGCCCGCGGCTTCGCTGAATCTGCTGGGAGAAATCACCAGCGGTGACACCCCGCTGCCGGTACAGCAGCTGATTCTCGGTTCGGTGGGTGAAGGGC
>JAGQPV010000737.1 GCA_020426545.1 Planctomycetaceae bacterium | reverse complement strand
GGCCAGCGGGTGTCTCGGCCAGCGAAATCTCATCCCCGGCGTCCACAAAACTGCTCTCGCAGAAGGTCACCCCGTCCGGCAGGTCGATGTCGAACAGATGAATCTTCCGATAGCACGACAGCAGTTTGCCCTGCGGCCCGAAGATCGGGCTGCAGTTGCGAATGCGTCCGGGGGTTTCCGTCTGCTCGGGGAAACTCCCGCCGACCAGCGTGATGCCGTGAGTCTTCGCCATGCTCGACAGAAACTGCCGGGTGGGCCCGTCCAGCGGTTCCGCCGCGGCCACAATCTCGTCGGGCGGGCCGATGCACGTAAAGAACTCCGGCAGCGCCACCAGCCGCGCACCCCGCCCGGCCGCCCGGCCAATCAGTTCGCCCGCCTGCTGACGGTTCTGTTCCGGATCCGGCCCGGAGTTCAGCTGAATCACCGCGGCGAGTACGTTCTGCATTGGTCGTTTCCCCTCGCGGGACACATCCCCGGTTCCACGGTCGCTCACACCGGGTCGCCCAGCGACCAGCCATCGGGCAGGACGGCTCCCTTTTCCACGACAATCACACCATCGGAAATGGAAACCACCGGGCTGCTGCCTTCCGGATTGCTGACGGAATCCGCTCCGGCAATTTTCACATTCTGGCCGATGCGGCAGTTCTTATCGACAATCGCCCCGTCAATCACCGAGCCGGCGCCCACGCCCAGAATCGTCTGCGCGGTGGTTCCGGTATCGAGCGGGGCGCCGGGGCTGACCGGCGGCAGTTTCACCGCCGGGTCATCGAAGTAGTCGGTGCCCATCAGAATCGAATTGCGGATGACGGCATTCCGGCCGATGTGGCACCGCAGGCCGATCACGCTGTTCTCCACCACCGCGCCTTCTTCGATCACGCAGCCATCGGCAATCAGGCTGCTGCGAATGGTGGCTCCGTCGATGCGGGTGGGCGGCAGGAAGCGGGGCCGCGAGTAAATCGGCGATTCCTCGGCCACAAACGTGAACGGCGGGCTGCTGCTGGTGAGGGCGAGGTTGGCTTCGTAGAACGCGCGGATGGTGCCGATGTCCTCCCAGTAGCCATCGAACGGGTAAACCTGCACCTTGCGGGTGCGGATCGACAGCGGGAACACTTCCTTGCCGAAGTCCTGATAGTCCGAACCGCGCAGCAGGTTCAGCAGCACATCGCGGTTGAACAGGTAGATGCCCATGCTGGCCAGGTAGGCCCGCCCGCCGCTGCGGATGCCGTGGCTGTCCAGCCAGGCAGGATCCGTCCAGACCATCTTGCGTTCGTCGGCGTTCTGCGGCTTCTCGAGGAAGCCCACCACGCGGCCGTCGTCGTTGATCCGCATGATGCCGAAGTCGCTGGAGGCTTCTTCGGTGACCGGGACAGCCGAGATCGACACATCGGCCCCGGATTCCCGGTGCTTTCGCACCATCTCCTCAAAGTTCATGCGGTACAGCTGGTCGCCGGAGAGAATCAGCACCAGGTCGATGCCGGGCTGTTCGATGTACCGCAGCTGCTTGCGGACGGCATCGGCCGTGCCCTGGTACCAGTTGGTTTCTTCGTTTGTCTGCTGGGCGGCCAGAATCTCCACGAAGCCGCCGCTGAAATGATCGAAGTTGTACGTCTGGCGGATGTGGCGGTGCAGGCTGACGGAATTGAACTGCGTCAGCACGTAAATCTGCTGAAAACCGCTGTTGAGGCAGTTGGAGATCGGGATATCGATCAGCCGGTATTTGCCCGCCAGCGGGACGGCCGGCTTGGAGCGATGACGGGTGAGCGGGAGCAGACGGGTGCCTTTGCCGCCGCCGAGTACCAGACTGACAAGATTCCGCATGTGGTGAGCACCTGCCGTTGTGGAAAGAACCCGTGCCGGAACTGGCGACGAATGGCCAGAGACACTTCTGTCAGGATACCGGCTGGCCCGGCTGTCACAAGCGATGATGGCAGCCTGCTTCAGAACTTCATCACCTCTCAACGAACAGCCGGCCTGAGCGCTCCAATCCGCACATCGACCCCGCTGCTGAATACCGCATGATCGGGCGGGCCGCTGACGGACAGCCCCGCGGCCGCCACCAGCGTTTCCTCGCATTCTTCCACCGTTGCGGCCTGCAGCGGATACGGCGGGTGGGCAACCTGCCCGGAATACACCTGCCCTGCTGTGCCGCGGGTAAACAGAGTGTAGCGATCGACCAGAAAGTGATTCAGGCTGCCAGCGGTCCGTTCTTCCGGCTGCGGTTCACCGAGGGTCGCCGTCACATCGGTCGAGGCACCGGCCGGGCCGGGCCACAGCCGGGTGCTGGTGTACTTCACCCGGTTGTCCTGCTGTTCCAGCGACATCCGCGAGCGGAAATACGGCAGGTGCCACTTCCAGCGGGCCACCCGCACGGCGGGGGAACAGGCCGCATCGAGGCTGAAGAACCACACGCCGGTCTCATTCCCGCCTGCCGATGGCGGATGCCGCACGTAGGTTCGCACATTGGTTTCGTGGAAATTCGAGAGCAGCGGCACGGCGGGGAACCAGCGGGGGCGAATGCCCTGCATGGTGAACAGCACCAGGCCCAGCCACGCGGAGCCGTCATGGGTTTCCACTTCCAGCGGAGCGGGCAGCAGCGGCTGCACTTCGCTGGCCGGCACCCGCCAGTGCAGAAACAGCAGCTGCCGCCATTTCTGGTAACCGGCCACCGGTCCGGAGAGCTGCAACGGGGCAGGGGGGCCACCGGCGGGATCCGCCGCGATGTTCTCCAGAGAAGCCGCATCAGCCGCGGCCACGTCAGCGGAAGCGGAACCAGCGGAAGAGGAACCAGGTGGGAGCATGCTCAGCGTTGCTCAGTACAGGGTTTCGAGCCGGGCACGGGTCTGTCTCTCCCATTCTAACCGGCAC
>JAGQPV010000736.1 GCA_020426545.1 Planctomycetaceae bacterium | reverse complement strand
AGAGAACACACCATGCATCTTGGCATCTCACAGCAGATGAAGATGAGCCAGCAGATGAAGCTGGCTCCGCGGATGATCCAGTCGATGGAGATTCTGCAGCTGCCCGTTATGGCGCTGCAGGAACGGATCGAGCAGGAACTGTCCGAAAACGTCACACTGGAAGATCTGACCCGCGATCCCGATTCCATTTCCGATACCGAAGTCGAAACCGAACTGCAGAAAGCCCGCGACGACGCGACCGACAACGGCAGTGAAAAGGAGATGGTCAGCGATCAGAACAATGAGTCGGATTTTGAACGTCTGCTGGAAATGTCTTCCGAATGGCCGGAGGACAACGTCAGTGCCGGATCGCGGCCCTCGTCGAATCGTATCGGCGACGATATGGACCGCCAGCACGACCTGATGTCGAACATGACAGCCAGGCCGCAGTCGCTGCATGAATACCTGCTGGAGCAGTTCGGTTTCTTCAGCTGCTCAAAGGAAGTGCGGCATTTTGGCGAGTATCTGATCCAGAACCTCGACGCGAACGGACGTCTGCAGAGCAGTCTGCCGGAGATCGTGCAGGTCTATGGCCGGCCGATTCAGATGGAGCAGGCTGAGGAAGCCCTGCAGCTGATCCGGCAGCTCGACCCGGCCGGTGTCGGTGCCCGCGACGTGAAAGACTGCCTGCTGCTGCAGCTCGATTCCGACAGGCTTTCCAGCGAGGATCAGATCCGCTGCCGCGACGTTCTCCGCGTCCTCATCAGCGAGCATCTGGAAGACATCGCCCGTAACCGGCTGCCGGTGATCGAGCGGCGCACGGGCTACTCCATCGAGACAATCAAGCACGCAATCGAAGCCCTGCAGCATCTCGATCCCTACCCCGGACGCAACTTTCAGGCACACGCCGCCCAGAACGTCACGGCGGATCTCAGTGTCGAACGGCAGGATGACGGCACTTACCAGATTCGGATGGATGACGAATACACGCCGAGTCTCCGCATCAGTCCCTATTATGTGAAACAGCTGCGGAACAATCCCGACCAGCAGACCAAGGACTACATCCGCCGGAAGATCGAATCAGCCCGCTGGCTGATCGAATCCATCGAGCAGCGGAACAACACGCTCCGCCGGGTGGCTCAGTCCATCGTGGACCGGCAGGCGGCCTTTCTGGAGCACGGCCCCGAACGGATTGTCCCGCTGAAGATGCAGGAAATCGCCGATGAAGTCGGCGTGCACGTCACCACGGTCTCCCGGGCTGTGGATGACAAATGGATTCAGACGCCCCGAGGTCTGTTCCCGCTGAAGCGGTTCTTCGGCGGTGGCACTCAGACGGCCGAAGGCGAAGAAGTCGCCTGGGATATCATCCGCCTCAAACTGCAGAAAATCGTGGATGAGGAAGACAAGCAGAAGCCGCTGAGCGACGATGCCCTGGTGGCTGCCCTGGCCGAAATGGGCTACCAGCTGGCGCGGCGGACGGTCACCAAATACCGCAAGACGATGGGTATCCCCTCATCCCGGGAACGCCGCGAATTCTGACGTTCACCGTCAGCCGGGATCGGCTGCCCGGCCCGGGATGATCTGCTTTTTCCCCTGACACTCCCATGCTGCCGCCGGGCGATGTCAGGTTTCCATTCAGATGGACCGCCCCCGTCCGGATGAAAGCTGCGCACCCGGTCGGTGGCATTTACGGTCGCGGTGTCGGCCAGATGCGTTTCGTCTCCCCGACAAACGCAGAAACACGGAACCGGCTCATCCAGTGAGAGCCTGTTCCGTGTCTGAGTTTCAGCAGCAGGAAACGCGTGCCGGGAAGTAATTTGTCGCGGAAGGCCGAGCCGCTTCAGGCAACCCGCTGATGCACCAGCGGTGTGGAGCACAGGCGATCGCGGTAGCCATCGTGCAGCTGCGCCACCAGCCGGCTGATCCCGTCATCCAGCATGGGCAGCGGCAGTCCCAGCGTGTGCCGGAACAGGCCCGAATTCAACGACGTCTCTCCGCGGCCATAACCCTGAGGCCGCTCGCACAGGCTGGCCACTCCCCGCGGGCGGGGCGGCTCCAGGCCCATGGCCAGAGCCAGCTTGCGGGCGAATCGCGACGGGTTGACGCGTTCGGCCCCGGCAATATGCAGAATTCCGCTCATCCGGTTGACCCACGCCTCGTGCAGCATGTCGGCCAGGTCGGAAGCGTGAATCGGCGTGGCATACCGCACACAGTCAAAGTTCGGCGAGTCCGCTGCTTCCAGCGATTCAGCCATCATCTGCAGCCACCCGGAAGCCCCCTGCCCGGCTTCCCAGCCGTAGGCACAAGTGCGCACGACCAGAGCCTGCGGACAATGACTGAGAGTCACGGATTCGGCAGCCCGAATGGCTTCAGCTTCTTCGCTGCTGCACCAGCTGCTGCTCTGTTCGTGATGGAACATCCACGGACCGCTGAAGACCGCATCCGACGAAACAAACGTCAGCGGGCAATCGCATTCCGCAGCGGCACGGGCCCACAGGCGGGCATCCGTCACCAGTGAACCGTCCCGCATTTCCCGCGGCGCCGGATCCCACGATGACACAGCCGCTGCATCGCATTCGATAATCCATGCGGGCCGGGTTTCCCGCAGCAGTCGCACAGCAGAATCCGAATCAAAGGCGGTCAGCTGCCGAATTTCGCAGCCTTCAATCTCCAGGCCGGCACGGCGGGTCACGCCGATCACATGAAAGCGATCGGACAGTGTCGCTGCAATGTTGGCACCGGTAACGGTCTCGACGCCCGTGACAAGAAGTGTCTCCACGCTGTGCCTCCATGCAATCGCGTGCTGTGTTGCGGTATCCGGCAGATTGTGCAGCTGGCCGCTTCAGATCGACCACTGCAGCCTGCTCCGCTCCACCGACGATCCTGCCGGCGGGAGAGAGCGGCGGGA
>JAGQPV010000735.1 GCA_020426545.1 Planctomycetaceae bacterium | reverse complement strand
AGGCTCTGGGGTTTATCGCCGTGCGGACGGTGGCCAAAACCCGGACCGCCTGGCAGCTGCAGTGGGAGGAACAGCAGGCGGAAGTGGTGATCGATGAGGTGGACGGGCTGGGCCAGTTTGCCGAACTGGAACTGCTGGCCGAAGAGTCCAGCCGGGAAGCTGCCCAGCATTCCGTGCTGCGGATGGCGGAGTTTTTTGGTCTGAGCCGGCCGGAACGCCGTTCTTACCTGCAGCTGCTGCTGGAACAGGATGCCGCGGGCTGATTCCATCGGCTGCCGGTGGCCCCCTGCTCTTCGCTGGCGGGAAGACCGAGCGGACCGTGCATGCTGCCCTGTGGTGGCCTCCTGCGGGCGTGCGGGCGTGGCCGGCCAGGAATCCCGCGTCGCAGTTCCCTCGCCACCAAAGGCCTGCTGTGGGGGTGTTCCCATGATGGGGAGCAGTCCGCCCTGCCCTGAACTGCCTGTTCCACGGAATCAGCCGAAATGCGGCCAGATTCTGACTTGCCAGGGGTTACAGCCCTGCTATACTTCAAATGATTCGCCTGTACACTAATTTAATGGTTTTTACGGAGTCGGTGCAGGCGAATGGCGGGAAACCGGCCCGCGGGCGGAAACAGCGGTTTCTGGCGGGACTGTGTAAACGAACCCTGCAGAACGCAGCGGATTACGAATACAGTGAAGCCGGGCTGCGGTGAAGCCGGGCAGAGGAACCGCGGGCGACAACGGAATCGGGATGCGGCAGGAACAGGCAGTGGCAAGACTGCGAAAGGATACAGCAGATGGCTAAGCGTGCGGCAGCGAAGAACCGGGGCAGAGTGACCGAGCCCAGTGGCGATATCGGCGATTCGACGAAAGTTCTCGACAACGCCCTCGGGCAGATCGAGAAGGCTTTCGGTAAAGGGTCGATCATGAAGCTGACGGACAGCGGGCCGGCCGTGTCCGGCATTTCCACCGGAGCCCTGTCGCTCGACATGGCGCTGGGCGGAAAGGGCTTTCCCCGCGGGCGGATTATCGAACTGTTCGGCCCGGAATCGAGCGGTAAAACCACGCTGGCTCTGCATGCCATTGCCAGTGCACAGAAGGCGGGCGGAATTGCCGCAATTGTCGATGCGGAACACGCCCTGGACCCCAGCTGGGCGAAGCGACTGGGTGTGAATCTGGAGGATCTGCTGGTCAGCCAGCCGTCCTACGGTGAAGAGGGCCTGCAGATTGCGGAAATGCTGATCAAGTCGAACGCGGTGGATATCATCGTGGTCGATTCGGTCGCCGCCCTCGTGCCCAAGTCCGAACTGGATGGCGAAATCGGCGATTCGCATGTGGGCCTGCAGGCCCGGATGATGAGTCAGGCCATGCGGAAGCTGACGGGTGCGATTGCCCGCTCGAAGACGACGGTCATCTTCATCAACCAGATTCGCGAGAAGATCGGTGTGATGTTCGGCAGCCCGGAGACCACTCCCGGTGGCCGGGCCCTGAAGTTCTACAGCTCCTGCCGGGTCGATGTCCGCCGGCTGAGCACATTGAAGGACGGCGACACGACGATCGGCATTCGGATGAAGGTCAAGATCGTCAAGAACAAGGTGGCTCCGCCGTTCCGGGTGGCTGAATTCGACATGTACAGCACCTGCGGTATTTCCGAGGAAGCCGACCTGCTGGACCTCGCCGTGGAAGACCGCATCATCGAGCGGAGCGGCAGCTGGTTCAGTTACGGGGAAACCCGCCTGGGCCAGGGCCGCGACAAGGCCCGCGTGACCCTCGAGGAGAACCCGGAGATGCTGGCGGAAATTCGCCAGAAGATTCTCGTCAAACGGGGATTTGCCAGCGATGAGGCCACCAGCGAACCGGAGGAAGCTGTCGCTGCGGAGGCCAACGGCAAGGCCGCCCGCGCCTGAGCAGCGGGAATGCGGGTCTGTTTTTTCGTGCGGATGACGGGGTGCTGCCTGTGGCCAGAATGACCAGACGGGCACTCATTGTGCTGATCACCGGGCTTGTCCTGTGGCCGGTTCCATGGAACCGGGCCGGCGCACAGGAACCGGATGGTCTGGCGGTCGCGGCAGCCCTCGAGCAGACGCTGACCAGCGTGATTGAGAAGGCCGGGAAGTCCGTGGTGAGCATCGCCCGGATGCGGCGGGATCGTCGTCCGCAGCCACTCGACCCGTTCAACCCGTTCCGTCCCGATCAGAACGATCTGGCCAGCCCCGAGTTCGTGCCCAATCAGTATGGTTCGGGCGTGGTGATCGCCGGAGGGGCTGGCGGGAACGAGCGATTCGTGCTGACCGGCTACCATGTCGTGCTGGACAGCGCGTCCACGGGGCCGGTCGGGCAGCAGACGGAGTCGCGGCTGTTCGTGCGTTTTGCGGACCGCCGTGGCTGTGAAGCGCAGATTCTGGCGGCGGACCCGCGGAGTGATCTGGCGGTGCTGCAGCTGGACTTCGAGCAGCTGGGCCTGAAACCGGCCGAAGTGCCCGCGCTGCCCCTGCCGGAATCCACGGAACTCCGCAAGGGGCAGCTGGTGGTGGCGCTGGGCAACCCGTATGCAGTGGCCCGTGATGGCTCGGCCAGTGCCAGCTGGGGCATGATCAGCAATCTGTCCCGCCGTCCCGCGGCCGGGCTGCAGTCGCCCGTGGATGAAGATCAGCCGACGGAAACCATTCATCAGTTCGGCACGCTGCTGCAGGTGGATACCCGGCTGAATCTGGGGACCAGCGGTGGGGCACTTCTGAATCTGCATGGCGAACTGATCGGCCTGACAACGGCCCTGGCGGCGCTGGAGGGGTATGAGAAATCGGCCGGGTACGCGATTCCGATGGATGCCGGTACCCGGCGGATTATCGACAGCCTGACCCAGGGCTACGAAGTCGAATACGGCTTCCTGGGTGTGCGGCCGGAAAACGCCCTGGCCGGCGGA
>JAGQPV010000734.1 GCA_020426545.1 Planctomycetaceae bacterium | reverse complement strand
GTTCCGAAACCGGAATCCCGCTTTCCCCATACCGGCGGAACCTCCAGGGGCTGGCCAGCAGGTTCTCCAGGGGGGAGCGGGCAATCCGCGGAATGGCCCGCGCGATGGATGGCGGCACATCCTGCCCGTGCAGTTCTCCCAGCAACGGCTTGGGGTCGAACGTGTCGACCTGACTGGGGCCGCCGCCGAGAAAGAGAAAGATCACACTGCGGGCCGTGGCCGGGAAGTGCGTGCCCGGCCCGCCGGGGGTTACTGCCGAAGACGCCGCAGTCGCTGTCTGCAGCAGACCCTCCTCCAGCATCAGGCCGGTCAGGGCGATCGAACCGAAGCCCAGGCCGCACTGCTCCAGCATTTCCCTGCGGGAGACGGGAGGCGGGCAGTCGCTGGTGCAGTGGTTTCTCATGGTCGTGTGTCCCGGCGAACGGGGCCTGTGTGTACCTGGCTGCTGCTCTTCCTGGCCACCGTGGCGGCGTCCCGTGCGTTACTCCAGATACGCGAACTCATTCAGATTCAGCAGTACCTGGCAGAACAGCGCCAGCGGCGAGAGCCGGATGTGCGGCGGTGGCTGGCCGTCTGCAGGCTCAGCCGATACCGCAGCCACGGTTGTGGCGTCTTCCGAAGCAACGCGGTTCACGAACTCGACCGCCGCCTGCAGTTCTTCACCGTTCGGCTCCCGGCCCAGGCTCCGCAGACAGGCCAGACGAATCTGCCGCGGCACACTTCCGCCGGCTTCCTGCTGCAGCGTCTCTGCCAGCCGAATGGCCCGGTCGAGCACGAACCGATCATTGAACAGGTACAGCGACTGCAGGGCCGTGGTCGAGGTGTGTCGGCGGGCGCAGCTCTCGCCGGCTTCCGCCGGTCCGTCGAACAGTCTCTGCATTTCCGGTGGAACGCCTCGTTGCTGAAACAGATACAGACTGCGGCGGAGCGACTGTTCCCGCTCCTCCAGCGGTACACTGGCCCCGCCGACAGCCGGATCCAGTTCGCCCGATACGGCCAGCATCGCATCCCGCAGCACTTCCTGCTCCAGCCGCCGTGGCTGCCAGTGCCAGAGCCAGCGGTTCTCCGGATCGATATCCCGGCAGCGGGCATCGACCGTCGAGGCCTGCTGAAACGTGGCCGACGTCACAATCAGCCGCTGGATGTGTTTCGTGCTCCAGCCGCTCTCGACCAGTTCAGCGGCCAGCCAGTCCAGCAGTTCGGGATGCGTCGGTCGCTCTCCGGCCAGGCCGAAGTCGCCAGTGTGTTCCACCAGTCCGCGGCCGAAATGGTACTGCCACAGTCGGTTGACCCATACCCGCGCCGTCAGCGGGTGCCGGGGATCCGTCAGCCAGGCGGCCAGTTCGCGGCGGCTGCCGGGGGGAGCCGCATCGGATGGCGGATCGAAGGCGGATTGGTGTTCCCGCGGATGCCGTATCGGCGCGGGCCGGGGGAATCGCAGATCTACTGGTCGTTCCCGCCGCCGCGGAGGAAGTCGAAGTCGCAGCCTTCGTCCGCCTGCAGAACGTGTCCGCTGTACAGCCGGCGGTAGCCCCGCTCCGGCAGGGGAGAGACCGACGGATTGGCGGTCAGACGGCGGGCAATCTCCGTATCGTCGACCAGCAGATCCAGACGCCGCTGTCCCACATCCAGTTCGATCAGGTCACCGCTGCGAACCGCCGCCAGCGGTCCACCGGCCGCGGACTCGGGAGTCACATGCACAACCACAGTCCCGAAGGCGGTCCCGCTCATGCGGGCATCGCTGATCCGGACCATATCCCGCACGCCCTGGCGGAGCAGCCTCTCAGGGATGGGCAGCAGCCCCCATTCGGGCATGCCCGGGCCGCCCAGCGGACCGCAATGACGCAGCACGAGCACATCATCGGGCTGCACGTCGAGAGCCGGATCGTCGATCCTCCGCAGCAGATCATCGAGTGCCCCGGGCTGCGGACGATCTCACTCTGCAGTTCCTGCCATTCCGCAGTCGTGATGCGGCCGGCCTTCAGTTCCATCTGGTATCGCCGACAGTCGGTACACGAACCGAGCTGCTCTCCGCGCCAGTGGGCCGTGAGCTGCGGTCCGCCAGTGACCAGAATCGCGGGGACATTGGCACTGGCCGCTCCCATCAGCAGCGCCGGGACCGTCTTGTCGCAGCCTCCCAGCAGCACGACTCCGTCGAGTGGATTCGCGCGGATCGACTCCTCGACGTCCATGCTCATCAGGTTCCGGAACAGCATCGTTGTTGGACGCATGAGGAATTCGCCCAGCGACATCACTGGAAACTCGAGCGGGAAGCCGCCGGCCTGCCACACACCACGTCGGACGGCATCCGCCAGCGTCCGCGGGTGCGCGTTGCAGTGCGTCAGCTCGCTCCAGGAGTTGCAGATGCCGATGACGGGCTTCCCCTCAAAGGCATCTCTGGTGAAACCCTGCCCCTGCAGTGCCGCCAGCCTGGTCCAGCCATACAGCTCCGGTGTGTCGAACCATTCGCGGCTGCGAAGCGGAAAAGGAGTAGTCTGGTCGGGATGCATGCCAGTACCTCGCTGCTCGACTCTGCCAGGGCCGGTCAGTTGACTGACGGACCGCTCAATTCGTGCTGGTCAGGCACTGTCGGCTGACTCCCAAAGCCAGGCGGTCCACCTGCTTCAGAATAACAAGTTCAGCATATCCGAACCTCTTCTGAAACGATGGCTCCTGTGAAGCCGGGCCATGCCCAGGCAGTACACTGCTGCCTGCACTGCCCTGCTGCCAACGATCTGGATGCAGGTGGAAGAGCGGCCAGCCGAAAAGGCGGTTGTCCGGCTGTCACCGTCAGCCGCTGCCTTTTTCCTGCTTTCCGGTAGAATGTAAACGCCGACGTCGAGTTCGTGGCTGAATCAGGTGGAACGCTGGTTCCGCAACCTGACGGACCGCTGCATCCGCCGCGG
>JAGQPV010000733.1 GCA_020426545.1 Planctomycetaceae bacterium | reverse complement strand
TGACATTCGGCAGGGTGACCGGGGCGCGGTTTGATGGCTGCCGGGGATTTGTCACGATTCAGGAGGCGCGCGACTGCAGCTTTCGAAAGTCGAACTTCGAACGTCACGCCGACAAACGGGGCTCGCGGCTGTCGGCCGTTCACTCGAATCTGGACGGCTGCCGCCTGTCCGATGTGATAGCCGGAGACTTGTCAGACTGTTCGCTCAGGCGGGCGGATATGTCGGAAGTGACTCTGGAGCAGGGCAATCTGACCCGTTCCAATCTGGCGGGAGCCAGTCTGGTGGAAGCCGGTGCCGGTTATATAAGAGCGGAGGAGGCGAATTTCTCGCGGACAGACTGTACCCGCGCCGACCTGATGTGCTCGATCTTCGAGCGGGCCAGCTTTCACAAAGCCAATCTGACCGGGGCCGTGCTGCACAACGCGATTTTCGAGGAAGCCGACCTGCGTGGTGCCTGTCTGCGGGAGGCCGATCTCCGCTGGGCGAAACTGCAGAATGCCGACCTCACCGGGGCTGACCTGACGGGGGCCCGGCTGGAAGATGCAGACTTTACCGGCGCGAAGCTTTCGCGGGCAAAGCTGGCCGACGCCGATCTGTCGAACGCCATTCTCAGCGAAGCGCAGATCGCCAGCACCACCGGACAGGTTCTGAAGGAGCCCGCATCGGGAGCCGGAGGGACGAAGATCGCCGAGCTGGAACAGGTGGCCCAGGGCAGCCGGGAACTGGAAGTCTCGATTGATGTCACCGCGGGCAGGAAGAGTGCCCGGCTGACGGTTGAGGCCAGCAGCCTGTGGGGCGGCAGTGTCTCGGGCAGAGAAGACCTGTACCACGAGGAATGGGAGCCGACATCGTTCGCTGGCGAGCCCACGTTTTCGGGCTGTCTGTTGTGGCTGAGGAACCGGTGGCCGAAAGGTCAGCCTGATCTCGCCTCGCTGAAGGTTGTGGCAAAACGATGCCCGCGGCAGGGAGAGGAACTGCGATTCCTGGCTGCGGCGGCCTGGTGCGAAGCGTTCGGTCTGCCTGAACTGTCGCCAGAGGACTTTGCCGCGATCAACGACGCCGTAAAGGCCGCGGCCAGCCGCCTGCGAGAAATACAAATTGCCGAACTGCGGGGAGGGCCGGCAGGGATTCAGAGCTGGAATGCCCGCAGCTACGAGGACCGGGTCGATCCGGGAGAATTCCGGCGGGTTGATTTCTCCGGCAGGAAAATGTCGCGGGTGAATCTGGAAGGAGTCGATCTGCAGGGAGCCAACTTGACCGGCGCAACACTCAATTTCGCTTCCCTGAGCTGCCGCGATCTGAAGCGGGCTGTGTTCGATGAGGTGCGAGCCCGCAGTGCGAATTTTCACGCCACGAAGCTGGCCGGCGCGTCGTTTATTCGTGCGGGACTGCAGCATGCCCGTTTCCGCATGAGTTCACTGCTGCGGGTCAACTTTCAGGAAGCCGACCTGCGGCGGGCTGATTTTCTGGATGCTGACATCAAAGGGGCTGACTTCACTGGAGCCAACCTGACGGACGCGGTGTTCGACGGGACGAAGTTCAATGAACTGACGATGTTCCCCGCCGGGTTCCAGCTGCCGTCCGGCCTGGTCTGGAAGGGAAACGGACCGGATCCACGATCGAAGTGACCAGGCCGGCAGATCGGCCCGGTCCGCTCGCAGTTTCTGGTCACCGGCTTCTACCGCGACGACGGAGCCGTCGTGCTGGCCGTGCCCGACCAGCCGGTACCCGACGGCGCGAAGCTGGCCTGAGTGTCTCCCGCCCTGTTTCCGATACCGGCCGTCGGTTATCGTCGTCCGAATTCGGTTTTGCACGGCATGTCGTGCAGTTTCACCAGAGAACTTTCAAGAACAGACTCCACCAGAATCTGACTGGTTATTCGATGAAGCTGACTTTTCATGAGATCGGCCCGCAGGGCCAGCTGCCGGAGCAACTTGATGCTGATGCCCTGCTGCAGTCTGTAACGGAAGCGACTGTCAGCATGTATCAGCAGAAGGGCTTCTCCCCACCATGGACCGCTTATCTCGCGGCCTGTGACACCCGGCCTGTAGGAACCTGTGCTTTCAAGCAGCCACCAGTCGATGGTCGGGTCGAAATTGCTTACTTCACGTTTCGTGGTCATGAAGGGCAGGGAGTGGCCTTGGCCATGGCGGAGCAGCTGGTGCACATCGCCCGGTGCAGCAACCAGGACCTCACTCTGGTCGCCCGGACGCTCCCGGAAGCCTCCGCGTCCACGCGAATTCTGGAGAAGCTCGATTTTCGGCTGACGGAACCCGTCGAGGATCCTGAGGATGGCATTGTGTGGGAATGGCAGCTGGGCTGACACCCGGATGCACCGCGCCCATCCCTCCCGGTGATCGCCCCGGCTAGCCGGAGAATGGCAAAATTTCAGCACTGCCTGCTTCAGATGGCGCATTCTGACAGCTGACCTGAACCACATTATCGCTCGGCGATGGTACGTCTGAACGGCTGGCGGAGCCTCCCGGGCAGGGGTGCCGCACAAGCTGCTGCGCCGACTTCTCTGTACGCTCCGAACCATCAAGTTCTGCCTGGCAACTGTCACTCTGCCCGCAGAGACTCGACCATCGTCCAGAAATTCATTCAGCAGCTGCTGGATGAACGAAAGAGAACCGGCCAGCCTGTCTACTGGCCTTGCGTAGACAGGGCCCTTCTGTTCAAGTCATGGTGCGTTCATCTGTCGGCCGGCGTATTCTTCGCCAGGCAGTGCCTGTCCTGCTGCTGTCCCGGCTCCCAGGAGAATCGAAATTGAACAGTCTTTCGCGTCCTCGGGCATTTCGCGGATTCACGCTGATCGAGCTGCTGGTGGTGATCGCCATTATCGCCATTCTGATTGCCCTGCTGCTGCCGGCCGTGCAGCAGGCCAGGGAAGCCGCCCGCCGCACCCAG
>JAGQPV010000732.1 GCA_020426545.1 Planctomycetaceae bacterium | reverse complement strand
GCCGGATCTCGGAGGCCTGCGACACGCTGATTCAGACCGCCCGGGAGATCAGCAGGGGCAATATTCGCCGGCGATCGACCGTCGAGCGGAACGACGAACTCGGCGTGCTGTCCTCTGAGTTCAACCGCATGATGACCACCCTGGCCGACCAGCTCGATCAGGAGCAGGAGCACTCCCGCAAACTGCGGGCGGGCAGCGACCGCCTGACCACCGTGCTGGGTGCCATGATTGAGGGCGTGATTGCCGTCGATGAGCAGCAGAAGATCCTGTTCGCCAACCGGGCCGCCCGCCGCCTGCTGGACCTGGCCGATGAAGACTGCGAAGGCCGGCTGATCTGGGCCACCATTCGCATTACCGCCGTGCACAATGCCATTCGCGATGTGTTCGCCGGCGAACCTCACCGGCAGCTGGAGTTTGAACTCACCCGGAAAAAGGCCACCGTCTCCATGCTGGCCAGCCGGCTGCCGGGCAATCCCTGTCCGGGGCTGGTGCTGGTGCTGCACGATATCACCGACCTGCGACGGCTGGAAAACATGCGGCGGGAGTTTGTCTCGAATGTGTCACATGAACTGAAGACTCCGCTGACTTCCATTCGGGCCTTCACCGAAACCCTGCTGGAAGGTGCCGTCGACGACCCTGACCACAACCGCCGTTTTCTGCAGCGGATCGAAGGACAGTCGGAGCGGCTCTCGCTGCTGATTCAGGATCTGCTGAATCTGGCGCGGATCGAATCCGGCAGGGAAAGTTTCGACGTGGTCCCCCTGCGGGTGGCGGATTCCGTCCGCAACTGCATCGATGCCCGACAGCCGGTCGCCGCCGGGAAAGGGGTCGAACTGAAGGTGGGTTCCTCTCCGCAGGACGCATTTGTCAGTGCCGATTCCGACGGACTGCGGACGATTCTCGACAACCTGATCTCCAACGCGATCAACTACACGCCATCCGGCGGGCGGGTTGAAGTCCGCTGGCTGGTAGAGGGTGACAGAGTTCTGCTGCAGGTGCAGGATACGGGGGTCGGCATTCCACCGGAGCACCACGGCCGTATCTTCGAGCGGTTCTACCGGGTGGACAAAGCGCGTTCCCGCGAAGTCGGCGGGACGGGCCTGGGCCTGTCGATCGTGAAACATCTGGTGGCCGTATTCAACGGCACCATTCAACTGCAGAGCACGCCCGGCAGCGGTTCCACTTTTACCGTCTCGCTGCCGGCCGGCCCCCGGCGACAGGATTCCGGCCCGCGACCGGAACGCCAGTGACGGATTCGCCGCGGAATCCCTGAGGATCGGATCTGCTCAGTACGGGTCCGTCAGTACGGGGTCGCTGATGGACTCCTGCCAGGCCCGCAGCTGCCGGCGCAGATCCTGCTCCACCCGGGTGATGTCTGCCGGCTGGCCCCGGCGGCGAAGCAGGTTCCGCTGCTCGTCGGGATCCTGCTGCAGATCGTACAGTTCATCCAGCCCGCGGGCCCGAGCCCTGGTGACCAGTTTGTACCGCGATGTGCGAATCATCCGCAGGTAAGCCAGCCCGTTATTGTGCAGATCGTACTGGCCGAACAGGGCGTCCCGTTCCGGCAACTGCTCTCCCCGCAGCAGCGGTGAGAAATCGATGCCATGGGCGGGCGAACCGGCCGGCACCTCAATGCCCGTCATCCCCAGCACCGTGCGGAACATGTCGATCGTCGAGACCGGAGCAGCCGAACGGGAACCCGGTTTCACCACGCCCGGCCAGCGAATGAGCAGCGGAATCCGGATCGACGTCTCCCACATGTTGGGCCGCTTCGGTCCGCGCACACCACCGGCCACCCAGTGCCCGTTCCCCTTGGTGCTCACGTTGTGCCGCCCGTTGTTGTAACCGTGATCGCTGGTGAACAGCACAATCGTGTTTTCGGTCAGCTGCCAGCGGTCGAGCGCATCGAGCAGCCGGCCGATGTTGCGATCGACAGAATGAATGCTGGCGTAGTAGTCCCGGTTCCAGTCTTTGATCTGCTTTGCATCAGCGCCCGGAGCCAGCGGTACCGTGGGATCGAGGTTCCGGAATGGTGCGAGGTCTTCTTCCGGCAGTGGCTTCCACGGGGTATGCGGGGCACGGTAGTGCAGGCTGAGGGCGAACGGCTGCTTCCGGTGCTGTTCGATAAAGGCCAGAGCATCATCAGTGAGCAGATCGGGCAGGGGGCCTTTCTGTGGTGTCTGCTTTCCATCAACTTCCAGCACGGGATCCATCGGTCGGGTTCCCCCGGGAAGGAAACCCATGAAGTGATCGAACCCCAGCTGCGTCGGATGGAATCTCGACTGAGTGCCCAGATGCCATTTCCCCACCAGACCGGTTCTGTAGCCGTGCTGCTGCAGGACCTGCGCCCAGGTCTGGCCCTTGAGTCCGAGGCCGGCTTCTGCTTCTTCCGGCGAAATCCAGTCGGTAATACCCAGTTCCGTCGGGTACCGGCCCGTCAGCCAGGTGGCCCGGCTGGGCGAGCAGACCGGCGTGGCCGCAATGGCATTCGTCAGCACGATTCCTTCGCGACCGATGCGGTCCATATTTGGCGTGCGGCATTCGCTGTTGCCGTAAATGCCCACCGCCCAGCGGGCCTGGTCATCGGTGACGATGGTGATCAGGTTGGGTCGTGAGGAAGCCGCCTGCTTCTCTGTCTCGGCTGCCGGCGCAACTGCCGCCGTGAGAGAGGCAAGGATCGCCAGCACAGCCGGGAGCACGGGGACAGCCCGCCGCCGCCAGCGGGCCGTTGCGATCACCGAAGCCGGTATTGCGGTGCGATTCTTCATGTTGCTGACTTTCTGCTGCGGCAAATGACCGATTGCGATCCTGCGATCTGTCATTCCGGCTGGCCGGATGTCGGCTGCTAGTTCCTGGCCGGCCAGGACAGGCGGATCGAACGGTCGGGCATGCGGACTTCGACCAGGCCCTGCT
>JAGQPV010000731.1 GCA_020426545.1 Planctomycetaceae bacterium | reverse complement strand
CCTGCCGGCTGCTGTTCAAACCCGGCCGCCTGACGGACTGGAGACTGATTCCCGGCTGGTTTCGCGGGAAAGAATTCATCATCACCAAAGCCGCCCGCTGCCGGTTCCGCCTGGCTGGCCGCCACGTTCTGCTGCGGCTCAAACTGATCGGCAAACACGGCATCCTGCGACTGGGCTGACTGCTGTGCGGGCTGCGTTCCACCTGCGGCCGCGAAAGGATCATCCCCTCCCACAGCCGTGCTGGCGGCGGCAACCTGAGTCGTCCGCGGACGGAACTCGCCCGTGTTCTGTCCTTCCGCCGCGAAGAAATCCCCCTCGGCAGGTCCTGGCTCAAACTGAGAATCCACCACCTCACGCGGCTGTCCGCCGGTATAAACTTCACCGGTAGCAAACTCATCAGCAGGCTGAAAATTGTTCTGAGCTGCACCGCCACCGGTCGCAGTCTGGGCGGTTCCCCATTCGTCGGCCTGTTGGCCCGGAGCATATCCGGCCGCATCGGCCAGAATACCCGGCTCTCCCTGCGACGGCGCCGAGGCATATTCCCCCTGGGCCGGAGGCGTTGTTTCCGCTTTCGGATCCGTTTCCGTTCCGTCCGGCTTCGCCCCGGCTTCAATCGTCGGGCCGGCATACCGCGATTCACCATCCGCACCGTTCTGGTCGCCCAGTTTGCGGTACACCACCAGCGACAGCGCGGTAATCAGCAGCAGAATCAGCGCGAAACCAATCTTGGTTTCCGTCGCCATGCCTGGCTTCTTGTCGGAGAATCCCCAGTCATCGCCCGGTTCCGCCTCCGCCGAGCCTTCCGACTCCGTCGCGTCGCCGGTCACGGTCATGTCTTCTGCACGACGCGAATCTTCGCCGTCCTGGACCGTGGGTTGAGGCGAATTTCCGCCGGTCTGGCGGTGATCGGTCGGGGAGTGAGGTCTTGCCATCGGTTCTTATCCCGGAATGCAGCCTTGACCAGTCGGTCTTCCAGCGAATGAAAGGTAATCACCACGGCCCGGCCCCCCTCAGTCAGTGTCTGATACAGAACCTGGCTGAGGGTATTTTGCAGATGAACGAGTTCCTCGTTAACAGCGATCCGTAACGCCTGAAACACCCGGGTCGCCGGATCACGGTGCTGCTGGCGCGAGGCCGGCGGTACCGCGCTGCGAATGATGTCGGCGATGCCGGCCGCCGTTTCCGGCAGCCCGCTGCTGCGAGCCGCTGCCAGCGCTGTGGCAATGCGGGCCGCAAACCGCTCTTCGCCGCTCGTCTGAAACAGTTCGGTCAGTTCGTCTTTGCTCAGCCGGCCAAGCAGTTCCGAGGCCGGCTCGCCCGTTGTCGTGTCAAATCTCAGATCAAGTGGCCCGTCCGCATGAAAACTGAAACCCCGTCCGGCGTCTTCCAGCTGATCCGAACTCAAACCCAGATCGAGCAGTATCCGGTCAACAGCTGTCAGGTTCTCCAGCTGCAGAATGTCCGGCAGTCGGGAATAACTGCTGTGATGCAGATGCACGTTGTCCTGTGGCAGCACCCGTCTGGCATGGGCCAGCATCATCGGGTCCCGGTCGAGGCCAATCAGCAGCCCGTCCGGGCCAATACGTTCCACAATGCGTGAACTGTGTCCCCCGGCACCCACGGTGCCATCGACAACCGTCAGCCCGGCCCGCAGGTCGAGTTGTTCGATTGTTTCGTGCAGCAGCACAGGCAGATGTTTCGCCTGACGCTGCCTGCCAGCCGCTCCGGGCCGGTCCGGGGAACCCTCGGAGGACATGCCATGTTCTGTCTGAAATAAAAGCTGTCTAAGTCTTGTAGGTCAGGCTGTGCCTGACGTCTTACCCGCTGCAGAAATCGCCAGGATCACCAGCTCCATTTCTGCCCGGTTCCTGACTCGGTCCTGTAGGTCAGGCTATTGCCTGACGTCTTTCCTCCCGCCGGGAGAAAGGTCGATGTGAGGGGTCTTCCTGTCTTCCGTCCCTCCCTTTCAGGGAGGGACTGAGGGAGGGTCACAGGGTCCAGCATCCCGGCGGCGATCCATCCCTGTGTGCCATGCCCATAGCGGCGAAGCCGGATGGGCATGTTCTGGAATACGCAGGACCATCAGGCGAGCATGCCCACGCAAGCGTGGAGCATGCCACCCTGCCGTCTTCTCTTCCCTGACCCCTGAATCCCGACCACCGCCCCCTGCCCGTCATCCCGAAAGTATAGCGACTCACCGCCGTCCATGCCCGGCCGCCGATTCTGGCCCGCCGTCGAACAAATACTGTACGAAATAACATTTTCCACGGCCAGCATCTTCCCTTTCTGTTGGCAGACGGGATAATGCACGGGTGAACACTTTCAGTTCGGTTTCGGTGCGATGAACGCCACGGCTCCGCCGCGCAACTCGCCCCTCTTCTCCTGAACACGGTCAGCTGAGAACAGCCTCAGCAATCCGCTTTGCACAGCGGCACCGTGTTCCCGATCTGTCGCCCCCGGTCCTCCCCGCTCTGTTCCACAGCAGTTCCGTTCCGTCCGATGTGCCGGCCCGCTTCGCAGCCTGTACCCGCCAGGAGTTTCGCCATGTCTGTCTGCCGTCCCGATGAAACCCGCGTCCTCCTCCCCCGCACCGGGGCCGATGAATTCTGGAGCCTGATCCGCGACAACTTCGCCAACGAGGACCCCCGCAAGTGGAAGTACCTCGCCATGCTCGCCCTGCGTGAAAACGCGGGCTGGCCGCTCGACACCATCGGCACCGTGTTCGGTCATCCCAAAGGCCACGTCACCCGCTGCCTCGACCGCATCAAAAGCGAACTCCGCGACCGCTTCGATGCCTCCCCCGAACTGCTCGACCCCGATTCGCAAGAAGCCGCCTGAACGCCGCCCGCCTCATGGTTCCCTGCCCGGGTGGTAAGGCCCTCCAGGAACGACAGGCAAGGCGACTTCTTCGCAGGTCAGGGTG
>JAGQPV010000730.1 GCA_020426545.1 Planctomycetaceae bacterium | reverse complement strand
GAGACACGAACCGGCCGGACGAGGCCGAGCCGCTGCAGCGGCGAGCGCTTGACATTACAGAGACGTCGCTTGGTCCGGACCACCCGTCGGTTGGCATTCGACTCAACAACCTCGCCGAACTGCTGCGGCAGACGAACCGGCTGCATGAGGCCGAGCCGCTTTACCGCCGGGCGCTCCAGATCTTCTGCATGTTCACCCGGCAGACGGGCCACCGGCACCCACGTCTGCAGCGATCGATCAGGAACTACCGCGGGCTCCTGCAAAAGTTGAACGTCCCGCCGGAGGAGATTCGCACCAGGCTGATCGAAGCCGGTGTGGACCCGGTGTGGCTGAGTGATGGGGAAGTTACATCATAGCTCTTTCAGATGCTCTGGCGGACCACTGAAAACCAGAGCAGCGAACGATGGCGGACAATGTTATCAGCAAGCGGGTGCAGGTGGCCATTTCGAGGCGATCCGAACCGCCGCGAGAACGCCGCAGTTCCCTTTCCGCGCCATTGGCCGCATCCGGGCGACGGTTGCGGAATCTGCACGCAGCGGAATGGTCGTCTCGCCGTTTCCCGTCGAACTGGTCGCGATCGCCACTCATCCATCCCGCCCCCGCTGATGCCCACTTCAGCTTCAGCTGGAGGCCTGTGGACTTCCAGAGCAGCTGCAGTCCGCCGTCTCGAATCTCCCCCCGCCGGAAGTAAGAGGCCAATCCATTCCGTAATTCGGCTATACGGTACAATGTCTCGCTGATTTCCGAAGACTGTTGCGGTTCCATAACCTACTGAAGACAAACAGTTTAACGGAAGGTGGGAAAGGCCCGGCTCTCAAGCCTGGAAACCAAATAGCCAGATTACTTGTGGTATCGCACCAGGGAAGGGCCACGAGGCTGGCGGAGCAGGTCAACGCCAGCCTCCCCGGATTTCCGCCTGTTTCAGGTCCTGCGGGTGTGTTCGGGCCGCTTCTCCGCAGCATTCCAGCTTCAGCGGGACGTCGTTTCAGCGGCAGCCGGTCAACCGCACGAAGCAGTTCATGTCGAGCACGGCGTCATGCGGAACCTGGCACTGGCTCCCCTGCGGCCCCCGGCTCCTGCTCTTCCGGCTGAGATCCCATCAGCGAATCGCAGGACGCTTCCATCGCACGTGTGTGTATGACCTGCCCTCCTGCCGGCACCGAATGCCTCGGGTCGCCAGAGCGCATCTTCCGGGCCGGAGCCGGGAAACGTTCCGGGCCAGTTATTGTCAGCCTCAACACTCATGACGTCTTCCATCGGCGACAGCAACGTGGCGTTCCGCACTTCCGCACTTCCGCACTTCCGCCTGTCTCCTGTCGCGGATCGGTGAGATGCGCCTGGCGAATCGGGTACTGCCCTCAACGGGTATACCACACGCTCACGACATCGTGCGGAGGTTCGATGCTGTATCGCACGGGTTTCTGGCTGACCTGCCGCGGCGGTCCGAAACCTGTTTCATTACCTCCGCGCGAATAGGCTCCCTCGGGCAGCTGACTGCAGCGGGCGAACTGCACGTGAATCACGCCTACTTTCCCCCGGGCGGACTTCGCCTGCGAGACCGCCCCTTCGCCATAGCCTGTTACCAGGAAAGAGCGATAGTTCTCCGTCCCTTCGACCGACTTGTGCCAGCCCACAATGGTGGCCGCAGTCTTCGGTTGAATGATGGTATGCGTGAACCGCGGCGTGCCATCTTCTTTGCGGTCCTCGCTGAAGTGATACATATCCAGACCATCCACGCTCAGCCGAACAGCGACTTCATCGGCTGAGCTGTTGTGGATTCTTACCTCATAAAGTTCGCCTCGATCAATTTCCACAAAGGCCATTCCCTCCCGCTCCACTGCCCGCCGGGGCTTCGCCTGCTGCCGATCCTTCAACGGACTGACCAGCAGTTCGACCGAGAACCGGCTTTCCGCCGCGCTGGAAACCAGCGTCTGACCGGTGCCATGAATATGGACGCGGGGATCCTGCACGCTGCGGTCGAGTTCCGCATTCCGTTCGACCTTCGTGCCCCCCGCCTTCTGAGGGTCAGGCTCCAGACGGGCCGTCGGCTGCAGTACGGCAGCCAGGGACTGTGTGTGATCCAGTTCCACCCGCAGCGGAATCGTCAGCAGGTCTTCGGCGAACTGCATATCGATAATTCGAGCCGTAATTTTTATGACCTTGAGTTCCCCATTCGGTGAATTGCGGCTCATCGCAAAGGCGTAGTCGCCCTTGACCTCGAATCGGGCATCGTCGCGGACTAAACCGACTGCCAGCCGTTCCAGTTCGTCGTGCAGGATGCCTTCGATTCCCGGGCCACTGTTCGTCTCGGAAAGACCAGTCGGAGAGAACACCCCAACAGTCACCGGCTGATTCTTCGTAGCCCGAAGCACCTCGGCGGCCAGCTCAGCCAGCTTTCTGTTTACCTCCGCCGCCGCCGCGACCGGCCGCGGGCAGCACGTTCCAGCGGCCATCAGCAGGATGCAGATCAGCAGACGGTTCATGATTGTCCTCATTTCGGTTGCGGTCGATATCGGCAGAGGGCAGAGTGTCGCTGCGAGGTTCACAAAGGCGGTCGGGGGCACTGCTGCATACGGGAATGGAGAAGCTGGGACTCCATTGCAATGATTCAAGAGATTGCCGGCTCGACGGGCAGCTTCTGCACTAAGCCTGCGATGCGGCCTATAGCACCAGGGAAGTCCTCGTTCGCACGGGCCGCGGACGGCAGTGCAAACAGCGAAAGCAGCGGAACAGCCAGTGCGGTTCTCGTGGCAGCGATCGTTTTCTCACCGGAGAAGACATACGCCGTTCAGCAGCCTGATCAGTCACTGAATTACAACTGTCGCCAGGGGGTGGCCCTGAGTTCGCGGGCCAGTTCCTGCATCAGCGAGACGCTGTCGATCGCTTCCCACTCCAGTCGGCCGATCACTCCTTCCGCCCTGATCAGCGACTCAAGACCGAGT
>JAGQPV010000729.1 GCA_020426545.1 Planctomycetaceae bacterium | reverse complement strand
GAGACGGTGCACCCCGGTGGTGGTCTCTTCGGAGATGCCCTTCAGCTCGGGCAGAATTTCCGGGTACTTCTCATGTACCAGGACGGTCAGGTCGCCGCCGTCGTCCAGAATCATGTTCAGCGGCTGGCCGTCGGGCCAGCGGATGGTCTGCTCGATGCACCAGTCGTACTCTTCTTCCGTCTCGCCCTTCCAGGCGAAGACCGGCACACCGGTGACGGCAATGGCCGCCGCGGCGTGATCCTGTGTGGAGAAGATGTTGCAGCTCGACCAGCGGACTTCCGCTCCCAGAGCTGTCAGCGTTTCGATGAGTACGGCCGTCTGAATTGTCATGTGAAGGCAACCGGCGATGCGGGTGCCTTTCAGCGGCTGCTGCGCGCCGTACTTTTCGCGCAGTGCCATCAGCCCGGGCATTTCCTGTTCGGCCAGCTCGATTTCTTTACGGCCCCACTCGGCGAGGCTCAGATCGGCTACCTTGAAATCCTGTGCGGCTGTCGTTGACATGAAAACATCTACTCCTGTCCTGCAATAGTTGCCCTCAGCCATTCCCGCCCTGTCTACAGGAAGGGAGCCAGCTGGCCCGGGCAGCGGAAGAATAACTGCGGCACACGGGAACGCATCGGGCTGCCGAATCTCTCCAGATTCGGACTGTCCAGCGAAATCCAGAGACCAGGTGCCGGGAGATCAGCAATCTCCCGCACGTGGTCCCGGTGCATTACCATAGGAGATCCCTGCCGGATCGACAACCTATGGAATGGCGGATCCGGAGGATCGACCGGGGGTTCCACCCCGACCCGCGGGACAGGAACTTGACGCTTCGGAAGCCGGCTGCGAGACTGATTATTGTAAAGATGTATGCCAGTCAGAGAAGGCCATCGCTGCGACATCAGATCCCGGCGGGATCTCCAGCAGGTTTTTCTGGCTGCCCGCTGAATATCGCGGTCTGATTTACAGGAGAGATTCCGAATGATGCGTACTTCCGTTGTGGCCGCTCTGGCGGTGGTTCTGGGTGTGGCCTCCGTGGCTCCCGCGGCCGAAATTTCCGGAGAATATCTGGAAGCCCGCACCTGCGATGTGTACACCGGTCCCTGCTTCGCCAATGCCGAAATGGGCCTGGCCGGCAAGGAAGCCCTGATGGCGTGGCAGGTGGATGAAGGCAGCTGGAAAGGGGTTTCGCTCGATGGCCTGGGAGTGGCTCTTGTTCTGCATGCCGAGGGCACCCTGGGCGATGACGGCATTTTCGGCATGAAGGCCGGGAAGATCCGCTCGGTGATTCTGGTCGATCAGCAGGGCAGCGAAGTCCAGCAGCAGGCGCTGGTTGATTTCGTGCGGGCCAAGGCGAAAGACCTCGCGGGCGATGTGCAGCGGGTGGAAGCGGTCGATATCGAGCTGAAGAACGATCATCTCTCCGGCCGGGGCGTGCTGAAGGCCGGTAAGATTGGTCAGATTGAAACGCGGGCCCTCAAGGAAGATGACTGCGTCTGCACGAATGAAATCGTGTACTACCAGCCGCTGGGCAATGTGCGGAACTCCAGCCCCGCCTTCCTGAAGACACTCAGCTATCAGGGTGCCGGTCTGGATAATCGCTGGACGACCCACAACATTCGCAGTGCGTTCCTGGCCACGTTCAGCCACTGAGTAACTGCCGGAACCGTCCGCCGGGCGAGCCATTCCCCCCGAGGTTCCGAAATCCGAGTGACAGAACACGAAGCGGGAGGAGGCCGGGAACGGTTCCTTCCGCTTCTGCTCTGCGCCTCACGCCTGAAATTTGCCTGATGCGAAGTTGCGGGGTCGGTTCCCCTGGCCGAGCGACTGCCGGGCCGTTGCCGCCGGATGGAGGGTAATCCGGAACGAATCGGGGAACGGAATGGCGTAAACGGCAGCAGCCCCCGTGCTTCAGCAGCCCGCTCCCGGCCGCCGGTTCCCGTGTAATCCGGTTAAGGCGGGTACGGGAGAGTGGTCTCCTGCCGATTTCTGCCTGATATGGGCTGATTCCTGTCCGGCACCTCTCTAGAATGGAACGGGAGCCTGCGGACCCGAGCGGCCGGTGCGGGACATGCTGAGAGTCTGGATCTCTCCCGGAGCCTGGCCGGTGGCGGGTTTCGTGAGGATTGATCGACCGGCGGTTTCGCTGAACCGGCCGGGAGCCGCTGTCTGCCTGAGAGACGTCTTCCCGCGACGGGAGGAAGCTGCGGACAGTACCCTCCGTGGAAACTCCACTGAATTCCACCTGCCAGTCTGGCTGGCTGTCCCGTTCGGTCAGCCAGACGCAGCCCGCACACCTTGAACGATTCACCTGCCTGATTTACCGGAGATTCACCTGTGCGATACCTTCGCCCCTTTGTCCTGCTGTCGTTCGCTGCCACATTGCTGGTTCTGACCGGTGCCGCCCCGAAGAACCGGATCGAAACCGCGAAGAAGGCTCCCGAAGGGCTGTCCGACCCGATTGCCGCTCTGCTGGCCAAAGAAGGTCAGGCGGTGGTGGGTTCCACTGGCACGCTGTGTGAAGTGTGGCTGCTCGATTCGATCAAGGTGAAGGCGGGGTTCTCTCCCACTCTGGCGGTGAAGTACCCCTTCCAGCCCGGTCAGCTGGTGGGTGTGCTGCGGGTGGGCAAGGACGGCATGTTTACCGATTTCCGGGGTCAGGAACTGTCCGCCGGAACCTACACGCTGCGGTATGGCCAGCAGCCGCAGGACGGGAACCATATCGGCACGAGCGAACTGTCGGACTTCCTGCTGGCGATTCCCGCGAAGATCGACCAGAAAACCGACCCGCTCGATCCCTCCTTCTCGCTGACGGCGAAAAGTGCCAAAAGTGCAGGCTCCAACCACCCGGCGATCTTCTCTCTTTTGCCCTCGGAGAAGGATCAGAAAGCTCCCGAACTGATTCACGATGAGAGCAAGGAGTTCTGGATTCTGAATCTGTCGACTTCCGGCAAAGCCAAAG
>JAGQPV010000072.1 GCA_020426545.1 Planctomycetaceae bacterium | reverse complement strand
CATGAAAAACCGGGAAAAAATGGACCTGGTGATCCCGGCGATTTCTGTTTCCGAAACGTAGGGCCGGCTGTGCCGGCCATTCAGATGACGAGAAGATCTCCTCTGTGGAGTCAGAGGAACAGGGTGCCACGGGTGGCTGGTCCACCCGTGTCTTCGATCAACCGGTGATGGTTCAATGCCGATGCAGGAGATCTCAGTGGCCGAGGCCAGTGCCTGATGGTTCACTACGATGGATTATCCTTTCCGCATTCAGTTGGCCGGCACAGCCGGCCCTACGGGACTGTATGGTGCTTACAGCCGGCCGCTGCGGAAGATGCCGTAAATCAGCCAGGCGCCCAGCAGGCTGGACAGCACAAACAGAGGGATGCTGAACCCCAGGGCGTGCGTACCGCCCCGGATAATCAGCGCCGAGGCCAGAATCAGAGCGGACATTACCAGGCCGATGACAATCCGGTTGCTGGACCGGTCGATCTCGGTAATCAGGTGTTCGAGTCCGCGGTGTTCAAACTGAAAGCGAATCTCGTTCCGGCTGAGTTTGTCCAGCGTGCGGCTGGCCGCTCCCGGCAGATCGCAGACGGCTCCCAGCACCTCGCCCGATTCGTGGAGCAGCCGTTGAAAGATGCTGGCCGGGTTGTACCGCTCGCGGACCACGCGTTCGATGAACGGTGCGAGGTGATCCGCCAGGTTGAACCTCGGATCGAGATCCCGGCCGACACCTTCCAGCGTGACCAGGGCGCGAATCAGCAGCATCAGGTCGGCCGGACAGCGGATACCGTGCTGAGACAGAATCACGGTGAAATCCGTCAGCATCTGGCCGACGCGCACCTGTTCCAGCGGGATGCCATACCAGGTTTCGATAAAGTCCCGCATGTCGGCCTGCAGCAGGGGCGTATCAATCGGTCGCCACGGCTGGCCCACCTGCACAATCAGCCGGACAGCAGCCGGGACGTCGCGGTGACTGACGGCCAGCAGCAGGTCAATCAGCTGTTCGCGTTTTTCGTTTTCCAGCCGACCGACCATGCCGTAATCCAGCAGAGCGATCGAGCCATCGGGCAGCACGCGGATGTTACCGGGGTGCGGATCGCCATGAAAGATGCCCAGTTCAAAGGCCTGTTTCATGTAAATCCGGGCCCCGTTGGCCGCCAGCTGCGACGGCAGAACGCCCAGCTTCTGCAGTGCGGCGAGGTCGTTCACATGTACGCCGTCGATGAACTCCATCGTCAGCACGGCATCGGTCGTCAGCTCGTCGTACACGCGGGGCACATACAGCGTGGCGTCCCGCTGGAACAGCCGGCGAAACTCGTTCGTGGTGCGGCCTTCCCTGCTGTAGTTCATTTCCCGGCGGATGGTGCGGGAGAAGTGCTGCACCAGGCCGACCGGGTCGAAGACTTCCGTATCCGGCAGGTGACGCACCAGCAGCAGGGCCAGTTCCTCCATCAGTGCCAGGTCGCTTTCCACCTGACGCACCACCTGCGGACGGCGGATTTTGACCGCCAGAGCCGAACCATTGTGATGCACGGCCCTGTGGACCTGTCCCAGTGAGCCGGCGGCCAGTGGAATATGTTCGATGTGCTGGAACAGCTCATTCGACGGGCGGCCCAGCTGGTTCCGCAGGGTTTCCTCCACCTGCTCCCACGGGAACGGGGGAACATTTTCCTGCAGCAGCGACAGCTCGCCGATGACATCGGCGGGAACGAGGTCGGGACGGGTACTGATGACCTGGCCGAACTTGATGAACGTCGGGCCGAGGTCTTCCAGCGTCATGCGGATTCGCTGGGCCCGCGTGTAGTTCGGCAGCGGTTTCTGCTCCCGCCAGAACAGGAATTTCCGACCCCACTGGAGATACCGGCGCAACCCGAGCTGCGCGGCAACGTCTCCGAAGCCGTGGTTCAGCAGCACAGAGGCAATCTGCCGGCTGCGGCGGAAATTCCGCAGGATTCGTAGCGGTCGTGGTTCCACATCCAGCCTTCCCGGCGGGAATCTGCCCGGCATCCCGATCTGCGGCCGAAACGCGGCTGGCATTCAGGGGCAGGGCCATATCGTCGCCGTTCAGGCGACGTTGTTCTGATACAACCAGCATACGCCAGGGCACAGCCGCCTGCCGCATCGAGCGGTCCGCAGAGGCAGACGGACCACAGGAGCCGGCCGGGCAGTGGCCAGATTCCGGAGAACCGTCAGCTTCCGTTCGCTGTTCCGGTGGTCTGCCGATTCAGCCAGCCGACGAGATCGCCAAAAATCTGCTCGCGGTTACTGTCGAACTCCAGCGTGTGGGCGGCTTTCGGGTACACGAATGTCGTACAGCGGGGGCCGGCAGCCCGTTCGATGATGGTGCGGGTGGCTGGCGTGTCGATCAGCCGGTCGCCCCCGGCCAGCAGCTGTATTGTCGGCACATTCAATACAAACCGGGAGTGCTGCACCCGCCGTTCCAGCTGCACTCCGGCCAGCAGTAATGAGGCGGGTGCTTTGTGCAGGGCCAGCGGATCGGTGCGGATAAATTCCTGCGCTGCGGGGTCATCGGTGAACAGCTGCGGGTCATCCAGCGGAATGCGGAACTTCAGACCACCCAGGCCAAACCGGCAGAACTGCTCGAGCGCGGCCACCTGCACGGGCGAGGGACCAACATGGGCCACAATGCCCGGGTACAGCAGAATCAGTCCGTCCATCAGCCCCGGTGCCGCTGCGGCCACCGCAGCCGCCAGCCGCCCGCCCCAGCTTAACCCCAGCAGAAAGACCGGCAGCGGTGACTTCCGGTCCCCTGCCCTGTCCGTCGCGTCAGCGGGTGAGGTGGCAGCTGAACCGGTCTGATTGTCCGTCTGGTCCTCCATCGCGCGGAGGTGGCCCAACTGTTCGATGACGTCGGCTGTCAGCCGGTCGATGGAAATGGCTGCGGTGGCGGGTTGGGTGCTGTGGCCGGAACCGCGTCGATCGGGGAACCAGACATCGTACCCGGCCGCTGCCAGCCAGCGCGAAGACCAGCCATACCAGCCGGAATGACTCTGAATGCCGTGCAGGGCCAGAATCCGCCCCCGCGGGGAAACCGCGGCCGGGGAAGGCTGCGGTTGCCAGCGACGGCAGAACAGCTCCGCCCCGTCGGACATCCGCAGGCGGCTGGTCTGTTCGGCGGGAGAACGGGTATCGGTCACAAGGCAGATTCACAGTTACATAAGCGGCGACAGCCAGGGTGAGCGGGCTGCCAGGACGGAAAGAGTACGGCCAGGTGGTTGCCTCAACTGGCTGGTGTGCGGCCCACCGCCTCCGCGAATTCCGCGGGCTGGACGGTATCGGCGAACAGAGCTTTGGCAAGGCCCGTCATGTCGCCGAGGAACATGGCCCGCGTGGCGAGGCCCAGGTCGAGATCGGCCACCAGCACCTGCTCTCGCCGCAGTTCGGCCTGCGAATGAATTCGGCCATCGGGAGCCACGACCATCGAGCGGCAGTTCTGATGGGGTGGCAGGCAGGCATTGCACGAGGCAAACCAGATGGTGTTCTCCGCGGCGCGGGTCACAATCATCGATTCATGCACCGGCAGCTTCCAGTCGTTGGGCCGGGTGGTGTTGTTCTGCGGATGCAGCACCAGCTGAGCCCCCTGCCGCACATACTCCCGGGTAATCTCGGGAAAACGGAACCCCTCAAAGCAGATGGCAACGCCCGTGCGGACGCCGCACAGCTCGTACGTCTGGAGTTCCGTGCCGGCTTCATAGGCCACGGCATCCAGCGGGGTGAGCTTCGTCTTATGATGAAAGCCAACGATTTCGCCGGTTTCGTCAATCACCAGGGCCGAGTTGTAAGGCCGGCCGGATTCCGCGGCCAGCTCTGTGCCGAGGACGCAGGCCATGCCGATTTCCCCGCAGCGGCGGGCCACCCGGGCATGCAGTTCGTCGAGTGCTTCCACCGGAACCGGAGCATCCGCCGGAGAGATATCAGCCCGGTAGCCGAACGTCTGAGTTTCCGGAAAGCAGAGAACCTGCACGTTGTCGCGGGCGGCCTGCTCGATGGCGTCCAGCACAGCGGCCCCGTTATCGGCCATGTCGGCCGACTGCCGTACCTGTGCCAGGCCAATCCGAAGCTGTGTCATGGGAATTCCCGTCTGCTGAGTCCGTGCTGGAAGAAGGAGGTGCGGAGCGCGGCCGCGGAAACCAGCCGGCATTCCGGCCACTATCGCAGGTGCCGGGCGGTGGCACAATCGGGAGAAGGCCGCACTGTCCTCGAATACGGGCGGCATCGCATTGGCATTTTCTCGCCCGCTGCTGCTGCTTTCCCGGGGCGAACGCAGCCGATAACATACCATCATGTCCCGCAGAAACAGCCAGCTGGAAGACGCTGTCGCCCACTTGAAGTCAGCCGACCGTACCCTGCGGCCGGTGATTGACCGCGTGGGCGAGTGCCGCCTGAAGACCTCCCGCGACCGGTTCGGTTCGCTGGTCCGCTCGATCGTGTCCCAGCAGATTTCCACGAAAGCCGCCCGCGCCGTCATGGCCCGGCTGACAGCACATTTCGGCCCCGGCCCGATTGTGGCCGAACGCGTGCAGGCAGCCACGGTGGAGGAACTGCGGGGCCTCGGCCTGTCCCGGCAGAAGGCCGGTTACCTGCACGACCTGGCCGAACGGGTGAGTGCCGGTTCGCTGGAACTGCGAACGATTGGCCGCAAGGACGATGCGGGGGTGATTGCCGAACTGACGCAGGTTCGCGGAATTGGCGTGTGGACGGCGCAGATGTTTCTGATGTTCACTCTGGGCCGGCTGGACGTGTTTCCCGGCGATGACCTGGGAATTCGCATGGCGTTGAAGAACCTGTATCAGCTGGACGAACTGCCCACCCGGCAGGCGGGCGAAGTCATCGCCGCCCCGTGGTCTCCCTATGCTTCGGTGGCCAGCTGGTACTGCTGGCGAAGCCTCGAACTGAAGGCCGAAGCCTGAGCCGGCCAGCTGCGCGGGAGAGAACATGCCACGGTTTGCCCTGCTGCTGCACGACTGGCCGGTCCCGCATCGGGATCTCCTGCTGGAACAGGGCGAAACCGCGCTGACGTGGCGGTTGCCGCTGCAGGCCGATGACAGCGAACGGGCTGCGCCGGAAAGTGAAATCGGCCAGCCAGCTGCGCTGCCCGCGGAGCAGATTGCCCCGCACCGGCTGCACTATCTCACCTGGGAAGGGCCGGTCAGCGGGGGACGGGGCGAAGTAAAGCAGCTCGACAGCGGCCCGTGGCAGCTGGTGGCGGAAGCCGACGGAGAACTCGTGTTCGACCTTGGCGGGAATGTGCTCTCCGGCCGGTTCCGTCTGCGGTGCATCGACCCGCCGGCCGGCTGGCTGCTGGAACAGCTGGTGGAGTGAAGCCCCGGGCGTTCTCAGCTGTCGGCCAGTTCCTCCATATGCTGCCGATAATCCTGACCGAGGGATTCCTGTTTCGTATCGGGCAGTGCCTTGCCGGCGAGCTGGAACACTTCCTGCTCTTCTTCGTCCAGGTGATGGGTCAGAAGCTCCTGCAGCTTCTTCGCGGTCGCCAGCCAGCCCGAGGAACTGGGATCCGTCTTTTCCAGTTTCTCAATCAGTTCATCGAGTTCATGGTGCTCGGCGACGCTGTGCCGTGCCTTCTCCTGGGTCAGGTCGTGTTCCATCAGCGGGGCGTAGAAGAACCGCTCTTCGGCCAGTGCATGATGCTCCACCGCCTCCTTCAGCCGGGCGAACAGTTCGGCCCGCCCCTCGCTGTCGCCGTGAGTCTTTGCCACCAGATCAACCAGTGTCCGCTGCTTTTCGTGATCGGCCCGCAGGGCCTCGAAGATGCTCATTGCTGACTCCAGCTGGAGGGTGATTCGCAGCAGTACGGCGGAAGGTGAATCCGCCCAGGGAGAGCAACGAGCTTACCGGTTTCTTTCGAGAAGGGGCGTGGGTGATTTTCCTGGCCACACGCCCGGGAATTCGCCCAGGGGTTGTCGGCAGCCCTCGGGAGGCACCGGCAGCTGGTCTGCCAGCGTGTCCAATCAACCAAAGATGGCCGGTTTTCGCGTGGTTGCGGCCCTGAAGAACCCCTCACCCCAACCCCTCTCCCGCCGGGAGAGGGGCTTAAGAGTAGGCCACGCCCTTTCCTGCGGTCAGGGACGTGCCACCCGGAACGAAAAATGCGAGACACGGGTGAAACCAGTCACCCGTGCCTCCTGAGGTTCCGTCTTTCGTCGTCAGATACCGATTCGTCTCAGCTCAGCGCTTTCTCGAACAGCACGAGCATCCGCTTCCAGGCCTTCTCGGACTGTTCCTCGTTGTACACGCGGGTGTCGGGCGGGCACCAGCCGTGGGCGGCGGGGTACACTTCGATTTCCGCCTTGAGGTCCTCTTCGGCGAAGGCCTTCTTCAGCACGTCCTTCGCTTCGGGGTCCCGCTTGTCGTCGTTCTCGGCCACGGCGATCAGGAACTGAGCGTCCATCTTCGGAATCAGCTTGTGAGGGCTGTCCGGCTTGTCGGTCACCAGGCCACCGCCATGGAAGGTGGCGGCTGCACCGATGCGGTCTGCCTCGGCAGCTGCCGTCCGCAGGACAAGGGGGCCACCCATGCAGTAACCCGTGGTGCCGATCTTCTTCTTCGTATCGACCTGCTTCTGATGATCGAGCCAGTTGACGAAGGCCTTCGCATCGGTCGTGTTGGTCTCGGCACTCAGCGAAGCGGCCAGCGGACGCACATCCGGAATCGGCGTGTTCGCGCCTTCGGGGGCCGTGGGGGCTTTCTGAATACGATAGAACGGGTTCACCACGAGTACACTGTAGCCCGATTCGGCCAGGCGGGAGGCCATCTGACGGAAAGCGGGACGCAGGCCGAAGATATCCGGCCAGATCAGAACAGCGGGATGAGCCCCGGTTTTCGGCGTGACGAAGTACGCATCGCACTCGCCATCCGGCGTTTTGATGGTGACATCACTCCCGCTGACTTCGGCGGCGTTGGCGGCGCGGGGCCAGAGGAATGCGCCGAGCCCGGCCGCGGCCATGGCGTTGATGTCGCGGCGGGAATACTTTTTCAGATCTTCTTCGAAATGATCCTGATCGCACATGGGGAGTTTCTCCGTCGACTGGAATGAGAAGTCAGGTGGGTTCTGCCTTCCAGTGTCAGCGGATGACTCCGTTCTGACAACCCATGCCGGTGTTCAGCTGGCGGGCTGCCGCACAGCACGCGGAACAGGGGGAGATTTCCTCAGGATCACCGAGGAAACAGCATCAGCAGACAGATGCCAGCTGTGCCGGCCAGCTTCACCGGAGCAGAAAGCTCATCGCCATGACCACAGGGCAATGAATTCCGGGTGGCATGCCCATCGCCGCGAAGCGGGATGGGCATGTTCGTGCGGCGTGCTGGTATCGCATGCTGCGAAGACATGCCCACGCAGGCGTGGGCATGGCACCCGAAACCGATGACATCCTGTCGTTGTTTTCCAGTCGATCTTCAGCGGATAATGGTGCCGTTATTGCTGTGAGACAGCCGGGACAGAGCGGCTTTCCAGGAGTTCATTGTCGTGCCGCCTTCGCCCTCGAGGTGGATCGTTCCCTCTTCCAGTTCGATCTGCTCCAGCACGGGCTGGCCTTCCGTATTCCCCCGGTTGAGGTCGATCTCCAGCACGTCGTGGCCCTCGTGTTTCTGCCAGGAACTGGTCCATCCGTGCTTCTGCAGCTGTTTGCTGACCGGTCCGGAAATCTGTTCCATCGGCACGGGAATCAGCCCGGCGCGAATCTCCACGACTTCCAGGGCCAGCCGGTTGGGGGCGGTCAGCTGGGGACGGACCGACAGGCTGACCACGCCATCGAAGTTCTTCCGCTGCATGCGGAAGCCCAGGTGCACAATCTCCTGCTGAATCAGCACGCGGGGGCGACTGACGCCCGGCGGCAGATGCCGCGCGTACTGCGGCTTGCCGAGGTTTTCCGCCAGCCAGCTGTTGATCTGATTCTGGCCGAAACTGGCCGACCAGGCATCGGAATACTGAATTTCCTCGACCAGACGGGTGGTCTGTTCGGTCATCTGCCGGGCGGCTTCCCGCCGCTCGACCGGATCGGACGGCTGTTCCGCCAGAGCTTCTTCGTAGAAGTCGGGAACACGGGTCGCGGCCCAGTACATCGTCAGCCCCGCCCCGGCGGCAGCGGCCGACAACAGTGCAACAGCCGTAAGCAGCCAGCGTCGAAGCATGATGTCTCTCCCCGGACGAATGGAAAAAGGCGGGAGGAGGAAGTCGAGGGGCCGAACGGCCGGCAGGAAGATGAGCCGACTCGGGTCGGAACGCTGCGGAAGCACGGAATCGTATGCAGAGTTCCGGAAAGGGGTCAAGACTTGTATCAACGATCAGTCATGAGTAGCGGGTCGGCGGTGGGGGCGATAACAGGCTGCAGTGAAACAGGTTAAGCGGAGGATTCAGCGACGGGGGAGTCGGGGGATTCCCGGAGGGACAATTCTGGAAACCTGAGGCGGCCCACCGCGCTCCGGCAGTTCCGGCCGGTGGATGCCCGGGAGGAGTATGGTTCGCAGGCTGATATCTGTCGGCAGGTGGCTTATTCCAGCACCTTCAGCCCGGCCTTCTCATCCGGAACGACGGTTTTCAAACTGCCGCTGCAGCCGCTGTCCTTTAAACAGGAGCCGCTGGCGGACAGCAGCTGCCCGCCGGGCAATCCTTCAATTCCCAGCGAGCACGGGAATTCATACCGGCCCTCCAGCTGGAAGTTGGCATCGGTTACCAGCAGTACCGGCGGCGTGCCATAACAGCCGAACCACCATTTGCCATGCGCGAAGGTGGCCGTCTGAATGCCCAGCCGGGTATGCCCGCTGCGGAGGGTGTGCTTCTTCTGGAAGCGGAAGTCACTGTCGTATTCGTAGACGTAATTTTCCTCGACGCCATCAGGCAGCCCGCCCACCACGAAGAAGTGCCCGTCGCGAAAGCCGATGCCGCCCGCTCCGTGGAACACCTCCTGAGTTTCGTGCCGGGCAGTCTCCTTGAGGGACTTCGCATCGTACACATACACCCAGGAATCGGCATTGCCTTCAGGGTCGTTGAACCGTCCCAGGTTCACCGCCACATACAGCTGCCCGTCACGATGACACAGGTCGCCATGATGGTTAGCCACCGGGATCTGCTTCAGCCGCCGGCCTGCCATGTCGGTCTTCACCAGCGTGGTGGTGAAGCTCCAGTAGATGGCCTTCCCGTCGGTGCAGATACCCTGCAGATGGTGCCGGTACGTTCCTTCGCAGGCGATTGTGCGGGGCCGTTGCTGCTCCTTCCGGCTGAGCATTCGGGGGGTCATATCTTCGAACAGTGCCAGCCACGCTCGGGTGATGCTGGCGGCCGGAGTGTCGATGGTGCGCAGTTCGTCCGGTGTCTGTCCCCAGTAGAAGCCGAACCAGCCCGCGGCATGCTGCCGGGACTGCAACAGGAAGCGTTCCATATCTTCAGCGGTGCCCTTCAGGGGAAAGGTTTCCTCGATGACCACCGGCTTGCCAGCCACTGCGAACGCTTTCAGCGTCTGAATCGCCTCATCAACTTTGCCTGCTTCCGGATAAAGATGGACGGAAACAAAGTCGAGTTCGCTGGCGATCTTCCCGGGAACGAATCCGGATGTCAGCCCCGGCTGGTCCAGACTCCACGGCACCAGCCCGACGGTGATGAGGTGCCGCGAATCCTCCTTGCGGATAGCGGCGACCAGCGTCTGAATCCAGAGTCTGGCAACGTCCGGCCGTTCCCGCCCCGCCTGATTTCGGGTGATGGCCTGCACGAAGTGTTTGCCACCAAACGCTGGCCCCAGCCAGTCAGTTCGTTCTTTCGTGCCGGCGGCGACAACCGGTTCATTCATCAGGTCATAACAGAAGACCGCCGGACTTCCGGAGCAGACCGAGGCGACAGCCTGCCAGAATGCGGCCTGAGCCTGCCACCGAGGCTCCTCTTCCAGAGCGTCATACCAGGCCGGCACATCCTTCCGGTGGTAGCAGCCCAGACCGGTAATATTGAGGTACAGCTCCGTCTTCTCCGCCAGCCGGATCAGCCGGGCGAGCTGGTCGAGTTCGGCCTGCCGGGGACGGGTGGGGCTTTCCATGAATCGACCGAACTGAAGATGGATGCGGACCACGTTGGCCCCCAGTTGCTTCATCTCCCGAAAATCCGCTTCGACCGTGTCCCACTCGCTGTTCCAGTAATCTTCGAGCAGCCTGCCTTCGGCATCGTGATCATAATTGAAGCCCCACGGAGTAAACGGCTGGCCGGGCATACCGGCCTGAAATCCCCGCCCGTCGTTCGCCACGGAAATGCGTTCCATGGCAAATGTTGCTGCCGGCGAGAGTGCCAGCAGTACAATGGCAGCGGCAATGAAGACTCTCATTCGGACTCTTTCCGGGGTTTGCGAATCTGGATCACGATGTCGTCGAAATCCTGGCCCCTGCTGTCCGGGCTGTAATGGTCGCGGCCACCGTCGTCCCGCTCATTCCGCCCGACGCTGTACAGCGTAAAACCGTGGATATCCTGGCGATAGCGCAGCGGCTGTTCAGACAGCGGATCGACCGGGACAGCCGCCACATACTGCGGTAGCAGTTTATCAAGCGTCTCCGGATAACGACTGTGGTCCCGCTGGTACACTTCGGCGGCGAAGGCCAGCCGTGTGACCTCCAGCCTCGCGAGGTCTCTCCGTTCAACGGACGCGAGTGCGGGCAGACTTTCTGCCTGCAGCAACCCGATGAGCAGCAGATTTTCCATCACACGCTGGAATTGCGGCGGCCGGCCAACAGTCTCGTCCGTCCACGATTCCGTCAGTTCCAGAGTGTCCCGTCTCGTCTTCTTCATGTCTGACGACAGTGTACTGGTCAACTTTTTCTGCTGCTTCAGATCCTGTTCAGCAAGGGCGGCCACCTCCCTGTCGATTCGCCGGTTCAGACGGATCAAAATTTCGTTCCATTCGATCAGAACGAAATCGGGAACGGGGGCCACGACTGGTCTTCTGGGAGTCGAGTTTTGATTCCTGGGAGTTTCGATGGAAAAACTTACCATCTGGTCGGCCGATCGAAGCAGAACGACGGGAGGAACGCCGGTTACCGATTGTGTCAGTTCCCCAAAAGCCTCGATGAGCCCCTTCCAGTCCAGCTGCTGCTCCTGCTGCTGTCGGGCGAGTTGCTGAATGACGTCCAGCGTCCAGTAGCGTTCGCCCACGTTCAGCACCGGTGCCATCTGCGGCAATGGTGAAAGCTGCTTCATGTCAGCCAGAAACCGCCGTGCCAGGGCATCGCTCAGGAGGTGTGACTGCAGCACAATGCGGTCGCCATCCAGGGCGAGGCTTTCCAGTGCGCCGGCGACGAGTGGATCAAGCACCCTGGGGCCGCTGCCAACCAGCCGGGCCACCCGATGCACCGCCTGCAGATCGCTCCATGCTCCCTCGATATCTCCGTTGCCGAGACGAAACATGGCGCGCCCGGACAGAACCCGGGCGACACTGCGATAATCTGAATACACAAAGGGATCACTCCACTCCGGGTTCGAGAACGTCGGCACAAAGAGTCGCGGTCGCCGGCTGCCTTGTACGAGCGCATCCAGCTGTGGCTCGATCGACTTCAGCCACTTCGCCCCTTCCGGGTGCTCGGCAGCCGTCCAGGGGCCCTCGTCCAGCTGGTCGTATTCTTCCATGATTCTGGTCCACCGCTGGTGTGAATCCTCACCGGGCGGGCTGGCTTTCGGGAAGAACGTCTCGAAGTTTTCGATTGGTCCAACCGGCCCCACGGGTTTCGCGATGCCCAGCAGGCGGCAGTATTCATCGTGGTATTCTTTGTAAATGGCGTCCAGGCCGAACACACGGCGCATCACCACTTCGAAGTTGTTCTCCGGGGTGACGCCCTTTCCCGCAATCTGGTTGATCGCCCCCGCGTAATCGACGAAGCCCGCGTCATCCAGCGGCCCGGTGATGCGGGTGGTTTCCCGTGAAATGCGGATGATCGTCTGGCGTGCTGCGGGCGGTTTTTCGCCGGGTTGTGCGTCCCCGGCGGCACAGGGTCGGCACAGGCAACTGGCGATGATTGCCGGCACAAGCAGAGGCACAGCGAACGAGTGGTGGGCCGTCATCCCTGAGACTCCTGTCAGAGCGAGGTAACTGTTAATTCCGCATCATAAACGACCCGGCGGTGTCGTGCTGTTTCTTCCGGTTGCATTTCCCGCTGCCGGGCCGCATTCTGCAGGCTGGCATTCACGGAACCAGCTGCCGCCCGCCGGCATTCTCCAGGGAGAGACAATTCATGCTCGCCACCCGTTCCACAACCTCTGCCGTCGGGCCGGCCCGCCTGTTACGGTTACCAGCCGGTCGCCTGCTGGCTGCCCTGCTTGTGGGTTCGACGTTTCTGACCTGCGTCTTCCCGGCGGCCCGGGCAGCGGAGAAGATGCCCTTCGGTAAGGAGTTCGCCAAGCTTGATTCGGATGCCACCGGCGAGTGGTGGAAGGAGCAGAACGGGAAGAAACCGCGGCTGATGGTGCCCCGGAACGAAGTGCTGGCCTTCGCCCTGTATACGCAGGCCGATGGCGTGCTCAAGCTCACCGCGCAGCTGTACCCGCTGCTGCCGGATGAAGCCGAAACCGTGCGGCTGGAATTCCGCCGCGGCGACCAGTGGCAGCAGGCCGCGACCGCCCCGGTGCAGTACCCCGGCTGGAGTGCGCACTTCCGCGTGGAAGAATGGGACGGCACGCAGAACGTGGCCTACCGACTGCGGCACGGGGAGGAAGCCACGTATGAGGGGCTGATTCGCCGCGACCCGGTGGAGAAGGAGGAAATCGTCGTCGGGGCGCTGTCCTGCAATTCCAGCCGCTCGCCGGGGCCACGGGCCCGCATCGTCGAGAACCTCAAACGGCAGAATCCCGATCTGCTGTTCTTCGCGGGCGATCAGTCGTATCACCACACGCAGCACACCTTCGGGTGGATTGAATGGGGCGTGCAGTTTCGCGACATCACCCGCGACCGGCCCACCATCACCATTCCCGACGATCACGATGTGGGCCAGGGCAACTTCTGGGGCAACGGCGGCCGCAAAGCAGCCACGCCCGCCGGGCCGGATGGCGGTTACTTCTACCCGGTGAAGTTCGTCAACATGGTCGAGCGATGCCAGACGTGGCACCTGCCGGATCCCGTCGATCCGCAGCCGATTGACCGCAACATTGGCGTGTACTTCACCCGGCTGCGGGTGGGCGGCATCGACTTCGCCATTGTGGAAGACCGCAAATTCAAGAGCGGCCCCGAAGGCCGCATTCCGAAAATGGGTCCCCGGCCCGATCACATTAACGACCCGGCCTACGACCGCGATTCCATCGATCTGCCGGGCCTGAAGCTGCTGGGCGACCGGCAGCTGAAGTTCCTGCGCAGCTGGCACGCCGACTGGACCGGCGCCGAGATGAAGTGCGTGCTGTCGCAGACGGCCTTCTGCGGCGCCGTGCACCTGCATGGCACGCCGGAGAACCGCCTGCTGGCCGACCTCGACAGTAACGGCTGGCCGCAGACCGGCCGCCGGAAGGCACTGGAGGAAATCCGCCGCGCGTGGGCTCCGCACATTGCGGGCGACCAGCACCTGGCGGTGACCGTACATCACGGGATCGATCAGCCGGCCGACGGACCCTTCGGTTTCACCGTGCCGGCCATTGTGAACACGATTTACGGCCGCTGGTGGCACCCGCTGGATGAACAGCCCGGCCCGAATGCCGTGCCCGGCAGCCCCCTGCCCTGGACGGGCGATTTTCGCGACGGGCTGGGAAACCACATCCGCATGCTGGCCTATGCCAACCCGGAAGACCGCATGAACCAGCTCAAGCGGGGCGACGGTTATGGCCTCGTGCGGTTCAACAAGCCGGCCCGCACGATTGAATTCGAATGCTGGCCCCGCTTCGCCGATGTACGCGACGGCAACCAGGCCCAGTACCCCGGCTGGCCGATTCAGATTCACATGGCCGATAACGATGGGCGGTCGCCCGTGGGCTGGCTGCCGGACGTTGTGGTGCCCGGTAACACTGCCCCCGTGGTGCAGGTGCAGCACGAAGGCACCGGCGAGATTCTCTACACCGTGCGGGCTGCGGGTAACCGCTTCCGCCCGCCCGTGTACGCGAAGGGAGCTTATACCGTGAGGGTGGGGGCGAACCGCCCCGACCAGGCGGAGTTCAAGGGCCAGACACCCGGCGGGAAAGATGATGGTCGGATGTTGGAGGTGGAGCTGCAGGAGTGAGGGAGTATTGGGAAGGGGTTGGGATTCAGTCGTAGGGCCGGCTGTGCCGGCCGTCTTCGGTTGACCGAAGACACTGCTGGACAAGCCAGGCAGTGGCACACCTGGCACTATCGCTGAAACACACCGGCAGGCAAGCTGCCAGTGCCACCCGAGAAGCAGCAACCCCACGCCCTTCCCTGCGGTCAGGGACGTGCCACCCGGAATGTCTGGCGAGGTGCCAAGGCTTTGCTGGTGAAGACGGCCGGCACAGCCGGCCCTACGGATCTGCAGGAGCCTGCCCGTTGCGGATTCGCTGCAACTGGGCCCTCAGGCGGGTGACGACTTCGGGGTGCTGCTGCCACAGATTTTCGGTTTCGCCGGGGTCGCGG
>JAGQPV010000728.1 GCA_020426545.1 Planctomycetaceae bacterium | reverse complement strand
TGTCCGTCTCCGTCCAGGTCGGCCACGGTCAGGAACATGACTTCGCGTTCCCGTCCGCCAATCAGCCGCCGCGTCCAGCGGAAGGTGATTGCGGTCTGGTTGTCCGCTGCCGCACCGGGATTCTCAAACCACCACAGGCCCCGCTGAGGGCCTTTGCGATCGGTGACCAGCAGATCGGTATCGCCGTCGTTGTCCACGTCGAGCGGTTTGATCGACATCACCCAGCCGACAGTGTCGATCGGGTGCCATTTCCAGTCGGCGACCTCCCGTGATTTCTCCGGCAGCTGCCACCAGCCGATTTCCGCATTCTCACCTTTGCCGGCAGCCACCAGTTCCTGGCCCGGCTTTCCATCGAGTTCCACCGGCACGGCGTACATCCACCGCTGCCTTCCGTGGGATGCGGGAACGCGGGCGGTTGTCCAGGCCTCCGCATTCAGCAGCTGACGGGAATCCTCCGGAGACCAGTGGACGAACAGCGATCTCGTCCCGCCTTCGCAGCTGCTGACCACATCCAGCCGGCCATCACGGTCCGCATCGAAGAACACGGCATCCTCGGGAGACTTCACCCGGCCAATGGTCACCGAAGGCCACAGCTGGCGAACCTTCCCGATACCCGGATGGATTGCCAGGCGGATCTGACCGCCTTCTTCCCAGCCGGTGACGATATCGGGCTGACCATCGCCGTTGATGTCGGCCAGTCGCACGCCGTCGGCCCCGCGGGAAGAACCATCGACGGTGTGACGCTGCCAGGCTGGTCCACGCTCTGAGTCATTCTGCGGCAGGTCCGCGCGGCAGACGACAGCAGTTCCCGGCACACAGCAAAGCACCAGCCACACGCGGAACCACGCGGCGAGCTGCGGCAGCAGGAACGGCTGGCGACCGCACAGCAGGGCAATTCGAACGCACATGAGGAACCTTCCAGCAGGTGAATCAGGTGAGGTCGCACAGCCAGCGGGAGGGCCCTGCCTGTTCCGGGCCGGCCAACCGGCCGTTGCGGTTCGGCCGCCACACTTGCACAGGCAGCGGAAAAGTCGTAGCAACGTGCCTGTCGTTGAGTGCAGCTGCTGCGGACCGCGGAACTCCGCCGGGTGCAGTGGCTGGCTGCCGGCAACCGGCGTCAGAATCATACCAGACAGCGGGTCGATGCATCCCGGTCAGTAGCGGAAGGCATTTCGAGGCACCCATGGCGGGACAGTCAGAGGACACCGGTGATGCCATCACCTGCCGGCAGGCGGAAGGTGCCAGGCTGCGCTCCGGCTGGCGGATGACGCTGGGCAGCCGGTATCCACGGTCGCTCCGCAGGCGTTTGCTGCTGTTGCTGCTGGGGAATCTGCTGCTGGCGGGGCTGATGTCAGCCAGGCTGTCACAGGAGGGAGCCGGGGGGATCTCGGCCCTGATGAGCGGCTTTGCTCCCAATGCGGCCCCTCGAATTCTGGCGGGCATCGGGCTGACAGGCATCATTCTGTGCGGCGCAATCGACCTGTCCATCGGGTCGATTATTGTCATGGCGGGCACGGTGTTCGGCATCGGCTATGAATGGGGCCAACCGCCGTGGCTGTGCTTTACCGCCTGCTTTATTACCGCGTGGGGGCTGTCCGCGTTCAACGGGCTGGTGGTGCGGTGGCTGGGGCTGCCGGCCATCATTGTGACGCTGGCCGGTCTCACCTTTTACCGTGGCCTGGCCCTGCTGCTGGCCGACCAGGCGATTGAACATTTCAGCGGGCAGATCGGCGTGCGGATCGAAGCCTATCATACGCCGGGCAAGCACTGGGCCGGCGTGCTGCTGTCGGCTGGTGTGCTGGCGGGGCTGGTGTGGGAACTGTGTGGCCGCCGACCACGGCAGTGGCTGGCTGTGGGCAATTCTCCTGAAGCCTGCCGGCTGAGCGGGCTGCGGCCCGAGCGGATCCTGCATTCGGCGTTCTTAAGTGGCGGGCTGTTTCTGGGCCTGGCCGCCATTGTGGATGTGACCAACCGGCTGACAATTGAACCGGCCCGCCTGGCCCGAGGGTTCGAGCTGGAAGTGATTGGCGGAACCGTGCTGGGTGGCACCAACATTTTTGGCGGCGAAGGCAGTGTGGCCGGCACCGTGCTGGGCGTGCTGTTTCTGTATCTGGTGGGGCAGTCGCTGGTGCTGGCCGGAGTGAGTGAATACTGGCGGACCGCCCTGCAGGGAGCGGTGATTCTGGGAGTCATCGGCATCGACTGCAGCACCCATCGCCGCCGCAAACTGCTGGATGAACTCCGATGAGTGGCCCCGCATCAGACGAAACACAACCGGTCGAAACGCCGGCCCGTCCCCTGCTGCCCGCTGCGGCAGGTCCGTCGCGGAAGGCCGTTTCGCTGCAGCATGTGGCCGCTCTGCTGGCCCGCCGCCGGGCATGGATTCTGCCGCTGGTCCTGCTGCTGGAACTGGCGATCTTCCTGCCTTACAGCGGGATTCGGCTCGATTCGCCCGCGACGGCTCTGACCGGCCTGAAGTTCTACACGGGCGATCTGCTGTCGCAGGCGGCCCCGCTGCTGATTCTCGCCGGCGGCATGACGCTGGTGCTGATGACAGCCGGCATCGATCTGTCGGTCGGCTCGATGGTGGCGCTGGTGGGCTGTGTGATTTCCACATTCCCGGGTGACGCCGCCTTCTGGTACACGGCGGTCCCGCTGGGTCTGGTGCTGGGTCTCGGCCTGGGCCTGTTCAACGGGCTGCTGATTTCGCGAATGGATGTCCCGCCGATTGTGGCCACTCTGGGCACCTTATTTTTCTACCGCGGGCTGTGCAGTGTGGTCATGCGGGGACGGGAGAACAGCCCGTTTTACGATGTCCCGGGGTACGAGGTACTCGGCGCACCGCTGGGCTGCCTGGCGATTGTGCTGGTGCTGGCCGTGGCGGGCGGATGGTACTTCCGGCATTCGGCACTGCGGCGGGAACTGCTGATGCTGGGCGGAAACCGGG
>JAGQPV010000727.1 GCA_020426545.1 Planctomycetaceae bacterium | reverse complement strand
AACATTCCCGCGTGGCATGCTCACGCTTGCGTGGGCATGTCTGTGCGGAGCTTGAGGCAGGCATACCCATCCCGCTGCGCGGCTATGGGCATGGCACACGATGGCAGGCCGGCGGGAGTCGACGCGCCGGAACTCGTTCGTTTAGACTGAAGAGACAGTTGAGAAGGCCCCGGCAGCGGGGGGCTGGTTATACGGTGTGGCTGCTGCTGTCCTGCTGAATTCCTCCGACCGACCGGCCCGACCATGCAGCGTTCTGTTTCCTCTGCCGTTGCCGCTTTTCTGCTGCTGGGCTGTGTGGCCTGGCTGCCTGCGGGGACAGCTTCTTCTGCTTTCGCCGACGAACAGCCCGCAGTGAACTTCGACCGGCAGATTCGCCCGTTGCTGTCCAACCGATGTTTCGCCTGCCACGGCCCGGATGAAAACCACCGGGAAGGCGGCCTGCGGCTCGATGTGGCTGAGGCGGCCACCGCGGAGCTGGCCAGCGGCAGCCGGGCGATTGTTCCCGGCAAGCCTGAGGACAGCGAACTGCTTCGCCGGGTGGCCACGACCGATGACAGCCTGCGGATGCCGCCGCCGGATTCCGGCCCGCCGCTGACAGGGGAAGAACAGGCCCTGCTGCGGAAATGGATCGCCAGCGGGGCCGGCTACACCCGGCACTGGTCGCTGGTTCCGCCCCGGCGCCCGGAGCTGCCTGCTGTGCAGCAGGCCGAGTGGTGCCGCACGCCGATCGACCGGTTTGTGCTGGCCCGGCTGGAGCAGGAGCAGCTGGCTCCTTCGGCGGTGGCCAGTCGCAGCACGCTGATTCGACGGCTGTCGTTCGACCTGACGGGTCTGCCGCCGTCGCCGGAAGAGGTGGCGACCTTCGTCAAAGACGAATCCCCGGAAGCGTATGGAAAGCTGGTCGAACGTCTGCTGGCTTCGGAACAGTTCGGCGAGCGGATGGCCATGTTCTGGCTGGATGCAGCCCGTTATTCGGATACCGACGGTTTTCAGGGCGATACCTCACGCACCAACTGGCCCTGGCGGGACTGGGTCATTCGCGCGTTCAACAGCAACATGCCCTACGATCAGTTCACGGTGGAGCAGTTTGCCGGCGACCTGCTGCCGGATGCCACACCGGAGCAGCAGCTGGCGACCTGCTTTCACCGCAACCACATGACGAACGGGGAAGGTGGCCGCGACCCGGAGGAATCCCGCATCGATTATGTGATCGACCGGGTGAATACAATGGGCACCGTGTGGCTGGGGCTGACGCTGGGCTGCACGCAGTGCCACACCCACAAGTACGACCCCATCACCCATGCGGACTATTACGGGCTGTTCGCGTTCTTTAACAGCATCGATGAGGACGGCCGGGCGGGCACCCGTGCGGTGCCGTACCTCGACTGGAAATCGCCCGAAGCAGTGCATGCGGTGAGCCGGGCGGAAGACTGGCTTCAGTCGCAGCAGGCCCGGCTGCAGCAGGTGAAGACCGCGGCGGAACCCCGGTTTCAGAAGTGGCTGGGTCAGCAGCTCAGGCATGTGGCCGGGGGGTATTCGGCCTGGCAGCCGCTGAAGGCCACTTCGCTCGACAGCCGGGCGGGCACACAGCTGGAGCAGGATGCCGACGGAATCATTCAGGCCAGCGGGCCGGATCCGCATCATGAAGATTACCGGATCGTGGCGTCCTGCGGCGCGGCCGGGCTGGCCGGCCGGCGAATCACCGGGCTGAAGCTGGAGGTGCTGCCGCACCGTTCCCACACGGGGGGCGGGCTGTCGCGTTCCGACAGTGGGCACTTCATTCTGTCGGATATCAAGCTGCGGCTGCAGTCGACCCGCACCACCGAAGTGCGGGATATTGCCATCGCCGCGGCCCGGGCCGATTACATGGCCGACCCGGGAAAGCATGGCGGGTATGGCAATGTGAAGCACACCCTCGACGACGACCCGCGGAACGGCTGGGCTACGTTCGACAAAGACCCGACGGAACCAAGAACTGCGGTGTTTGCCCTGGCGGTGCCGCTGGAACTGGCCGCGGATGATGAGCTGATTGTCGAACTGCAGCAGCGGGCACTCAGCGGGCGGCATAACATCGGGCGGTTCCGTCTGCTGTTGACCGATCAGCCGGGTGAGACGCCGCGGAGTCTCAAACCGGCTCCGCTGGAAGACCTGGCGACGCTGGCCAGAGCGGGCGATCTGACAAAGGAAAAAATTCCCGCGCCGCTGGTTGCCCGGTTGCGGCAGCAGTATCTGGAAGACGATCTTCCCAGCCTGCGGGCACAGATTGAAGTGGACCGGGCCGCGTTGCAGCTGGCCGAGTTCCGTAAGGCGGCCGACACGCAGAAGGTGATGGTGCTGAAGGAGCGGGAGGAGCCTCGCGAGACGCATATTCTGCTGCGGGGCGTGTGGAATCAGAAGGGGAAAACTGTCGAACGGACGGTGCCGGCTGCGGTGGCTCCGTGGCCGGAAGGCGAGCAGCCAACCCGGCTGGCTCTGGCCCGCTGGCTGACCAGCCGGCAGAACCCGCTGACGGCGCGGGTGACGGTCAATCATCTGTGGGGCCAGTTGTGGGGGGCCGGGCTGGTTCGCACGGCGGAAGACTTCGGCTCGCAGGGCGAGCGGCCCACGCACCCGGAGCTATTGGACTGGCTGGCGGTCGAGCTGATGGACAGCGGCTGGAATCTGAAACACGTGCTGCGGCTGATGGTGAGCAGCGCCACCTATCGCCAGGCGAGTGATGCTTCGGCCAGCCTGATGGGACGGGATCCCGGAAACCGGCTGCTGGCCCGTGGTGCGCGGTTCCGCCTGCCGGCGTGGATGATTCGTGACGGGGCGCTCGAGTCGGCCGGGCTGCTGAATACTGCGGTGGGTGGGCCGCCGGTGCGTCCGTGGCAGCCGCCGGGAGTCTGGGCGGATATCACCATGGGCCGGTTTCATTATGAACCCAGCACCGGCCCGGCCCGGTACCG
>JAGQPV010000726.1 GCA_020426545.1 Planctomycetaceae bacterium | reverse complement strand
GTCGAGCGAGGGACCCCAGAACGGGACTGTCATGACTTCATCCAGTGTCTGGCCACGCTGGCCGCGATCAGGAACCCGCTCGGGGGTGGAAAGCAGGTGTTCCACCACAGTCTGGAATGGGGCATTATTCTGTTCGGGCAGGGCCGGCCACCGCAGCTGATCGTAGGGCAGCGGCTGTTCAACCATGGGCGAACCATCGAGATAGTGCCGTTGCGGCTGACCGGGCTGCTGTACCAGGTACAGGCCGATCAGCAGGCAGGCCGCGACAGTTGCGGCGGCTGGCAGCCAGCCATTGAACCGGGCTGCGGGCAACGTCTGCAGGCGGGCCCTCCTGAGACGAGCGGAAAGTTCCGGCCAGAGGCTGGTTGGGTGCTGCTCTTCGGCTGCGGGGATCGAACTGCAGCTGCGCAGAGCATGCAGAGAACGGTGCAGGCGGTGGCGATAGTCGCTGCAGCTGGTGCAGACCGTCAGATGTTCCCGCAGCGGGCCATCATCCTGCATTTCTTCACCAGCCCGCAGGGCTACAGAATGTTTTGCCTGTTTACAGTTCATCGTCTTCACTCTCATCTGCTGCAGACAGAACGGAATTGCCCAGCCGCTTTTCCCACAGGTTCTGAAACCGGCTGCGTGCCTCGGCCAGTCGCCAGCGAATGGTGGCTTCCTTGCGGTCGAGTACGGCAGCAATTTCGGACGTGGAAAAATTTTCCAGCTCGCGGAGGACGAGTACAATCCGGTACTTTTCGGGCAGCTGGTCCAGCACCTGCCGCACTTCCTGCCGGGTATCCAGTTCGGCCCGCGGGTCGGGCACGGAGGGATCGGGCAGGCGTTCCGCCGGGCTTTCGCTGAACAGAGCCATGCGGCCCCGCCGTTTGCGTTTGCGAAGGAAGTCCAGCGTCAGGTTGACGCCAATCCGAAACAGCCACGGGCCGAAGCGTCGGGATGAATCGAACTGGTCCAGCCGTTCAAAGGCCTTGAGAAAAGTATCCTGTGCCAGGTCGCGGGCCAGTTCCTGATCGTTCACAAAGCGGAGGATGACGCGGATCAGCCGCCGCTCGTAACGCATCACGAGTTCGCCGAACGCATCCACCTCTCCCCGCCGTGCGTGTTCCACGAGTCGCGCATCGGTGGCGCTGTCCCGTTCCACAGGAATGGATTCGGTCCCTGGTTGGTGTTTCGTGTGTGTTAACATCGTCTTCCCCTGCCGGTTACCTCATGAATTCCTACGGCAGTGACCACTCCGCTGTTGGCTCGAATCAGTCGGTCTGATGAACTTCGCGGGAAACCTCCGCCAGCGAGCGGCGGTTCAGCGGTGGAATTGCTCTCCGTCGATCAACAGAATACTGCAATATTCGCGCCACTCCGCCGGTATTCTGGCCTCGGAACCCTGGTAGAATGAAAAAACGGCCGGTTTCTGTGGCGTCGAAATGTTCAGGAACGAATTGAACCTGGTTTTCCGATATCGTATAAACAAACTGGCATCTTTCCCCGGCCTGCTGGCTTCAGCGGCAGCTGGTTCCTGGCCCGGGCCCACCCCTGCCATCGACTGAACGCCTCAGTTCCCGTTCCGGCGAAGATTTTCCTGTCGACGTCTTCTTTCGGATTCGGTCGAACTGCCCGCCTGATCCCCCCGGAACTGAGGGAGACCACATGCTTCGACTTCTTGGGAATTCCTCGCCCCTGTGTGATGGTCTGAATCGCAGAGAATGCCTGCGGATTGGCGGGCTGTCGCTGGGCGGGCTGTCGCTGCCGACGTTCCTGAAAGCGAAGGCGGCCTCTGCTGCTGCCGGCCGCAGTGGGCCGGCAAAGCGCGTCATTCTGCTGTTCAACGGAGGAGGGATCCCCCAGCACGAATCGTGGGATCCCAAACCGGAAGCCCCTGCGGAAATCCGGGGCGATTTCGGAGCCATTGCGACCCGCACGCCGGGGCTGTTTGTCGGCGAACTGATGCCGAAAACTGCTGCGCTGACCGACCGGGTGGCCGTCATCCGCTCGATGGTGACGGGCGACAACGCGCATTCGACCAGCGGCTATCAGATGCTGACCGGCGTGCCGCACATACCCCTGAACCGGGAGAACTCGGCGCCCGGCAAACCGAATGACTGGCCCAGTGCCGGCGCGATCGTGCAGGCCCTGCGGGAGCAGCAGGGCGGGTTGCCGGCTTCGGTTTCTCTGCCGCGTCGGCTGGCCAATAACAACGGGCAGGATCCGTGGCCGGGGACCGATGGCGGTTTCCTCGGGCGACAGCGGGATCCGTGGCTGCTGGTGTGCGATCCGTCCGAACAGGGTTTCACCGTGCCCGGGGGGCAGCTGGCCGACGATGTGGCTCCCCTGCGGCTGGACCGGCGGTTATCACTGCTGCAGCAGTTTAATCAGCACGCCGACAGCCTGGTCAACAGTGCTTCCACTGCCGAATACGACACGCACAGCCAGCAGGCCATCGACCTGATTGCCGGTGACGGTGCCCGACGTGCCTTCGATCTCGCACAGGAACCGGACAAAGTACGCGACAGTTACCTCCGCACGCGGTACGGGCAGAGTGTGCTGCTGGCCCGTCGTCTGATTGAGGCGGGGGTGTCGATGGTGCAGGTCCAGTGGACCTCGGCCGATAAGAAACGCCCGAACGGGGGCGGGTGGGATACGCACCTGAAGCACAGCGAAAGCGTGAAGGGCTGGCTGATGCCCGACATGGACCAGATCTACTCCACTTTGATTCTCGATCTGGAAGAGCGGGGCCTGCTGGATGAGACGCTGGTGGCGTGGGTGGCTGAGTTCGGTCACACCCCGAAAATCAACCGGCGGGCCGGTCGCGATCACTGGGGGCGGGTGTTCTGTATTGCACTGGCGGGCGGAGGAATTCGGGGTGGCGTGGTTCACGGAGCTTCCGATTCCCGTGCCGCAGCCCCCGTGAGCGATATTGTGCGACCGGCCGACTACCTGGCCACGGTGTACCA
>JAGQPV010000725.1 GCA_020426545.1 Planctomycetaceae bacterium | reverse complement strand
TGCTGTTCCCGGCGGAAGAAGTCGGTTCGGGGTTTGCCGTGGAGTCCGATGAAGGGTGGCTGGGATTCATCATGTTCGCAATTTCAATTCAACGTTGCGGCGGCAGAATCAACAGGCCTGCAGGCAGGGGCTGCCATCTGAAAGGGACGAAACGCAGCTGCAGCTTATCAGCCGTTCCGGCACGTCGCGAGCGAACGCCAGGTGTCGTCTGCTTTCCGCGGCGTGCTCCCCGGAAGGACAGAGCGGCCAATGGACTGTCAGTCCCGTCGGATCAATTGTCCTGGGGCTGGTTCTGTTCCCCGCAAGGTGCCCGGCCGGGAACAGATTCGTGAAGCGGGCGATTGCTCCGGGGAACGTCTCTGGTCTTCTTTCGCGGGAGGGTTACCATGCCAGACATGAGCAGGAGAGACTCCCTGTCTGAAGTCTGCCCGCACGATATTGGATCCCCCGACAGAACGAGGCTGATATGAGCAGTTTTCCCGCCATTGTGATCCGCCAGGATGGTGACAGAACGCGGGCGAGTCTGGAGCAGCTGACAGCTGCTGATCTTCCCGCGGGGGAGGTGCTGGTGGAGGTGGAGTATTCCAGCCTCAACTTCAAGGATGCTCTGGCGGTCACCGGGAAAGGGAAGATTATGCGGTCCTTCCCCCTGGCGGCGGGAGTCGACCTGGCGGGGACCGTACTGGAGTCGAACGATCCCCGCTTTTTTGCCGGTGACAAAGTGGTGGCTAACGGCGGAGGGCTGGGCTCTGCCCGGTGGGGCGGGTATTCGGGGCAGGTTCGCGTGCCGGCTGATTCGCTGCTGCAGTTGCCTTCACCGCTGACGACGGCTTCCGCGATGAGTATCGGCACGGCGGGTTTTACGGCGCTGCAGTGCATCCTGGCTCTGGAAGACCAGGGACTGGCGACGAATGCACCGGCGAGAGCCTATACCAGCGGGGACTGTCTGGTGCCACCGGCAGGCAGCAATCGGCCGGCAGAGGTGGTGGTCACCGGGTCCACCGGCGGAGTGGGCAGTTTCGCCGTGATGCTGCTGGCGCAGCGGGGCTGCCGGGTCACAGCCGTCTCGGGCAGTCAGGAGCATGAATGGCTGCGGGAACTGGGCGCAGCGGAAATCATCACCCGGGACGACCTTCAGGAGCTGGCCGGTCGCCCGATGGCCTCCGAGCGGTGGGATGCCGCGGTGGATGTGGCCGGCGGGACAATGCTGGTGGGCGTGCTGGCCTCGCTGCGAAAACGGGGCAGTGCAGCCGCCTGTGGACTGGCGGCTGGCAGTGAGCTGAATACCACCGTATTCCCGTTCATTCTGCGCGGCATTTCGCTGCTGGGGATCGATTCAGATCATTGTCCGCGTTCGCTGCGGGAGAGAATCTGGACGGACCTGGCCCGCACGGTCCCGGAGAGCCAGCTGGCTGATCCCACAGAGGAAATTTCTCTGGAGGAAGTGCCCACAGCCTGCGAGCGGCTGCTGGAAGGAGGAGTACGCGGACGGATTCGCGTTCGGGTGAAATCGCAGTCCTGAGCGGTTCAATATGCTGCAGCGGTTCAATGGACTGCAGCGGTTCAATGGACTGCAGCGGCCAGCCTGGTCTCTGCAGAGAGGAGACCGGTTGAGCACGGCAGTTGCCGCCGATCACTGTTGATTTCAGAGGACTGGTTCAGGACGGACTTCCGGCAGCTGCCAGACGCTGAACCAACTGGCGGACATGCTGTTCGAGTGATGTCAGTGCCGTATCTGCCGATTCGAAATCGATATCGTGAATGTGCCAGTACTCGACGCGGTCTGCCCAGCCGGGAAAGCGTTCGGTCAGCAGTTCGCGGTGCTCGGCCTCTTTGACGGCCACGACATGCTGCACGCGTTCGAGGTCGGCCACCTGCAGCGACCGGGGCATTCGGTGGATGGTGTCGCAGGTGATGCCGAGTTCAGCCAGTCGCTCGACAGCGGCAGTGGAGATGGGGCCCACATTGTGGAGGCCACGTTCCAGGGCCAGTCCGCAGGAGTCTGCCTGCCATTCCGGGCAGAAATCGGTGGCGAGGCTGTTGAACAGGATTTCGGCGAACCGGCTGCGGTAATAGTTGCCGGTACACAGGAAGAGCAGTTCAGCCATCTCGGACTCTCGGCCAGCAGACGTTTTACCTGGTGCTGAAGCCTCAGGGAAAACTGCCCGGACTGCAGACACCGTTTCGCATGACAGGCAGAGTCTTACTGCACATTGTCGACGATGTCGAGTCCGCTCTGGCGGCACGAATGGCTTCAGCTCATGCGGAGCGACCGCGAGAGCAGGTTCCCATCTGTCAGCGAGTAGCTGGTGCAGATGAGAGCAATGTCTGCAGCACAGGCGAAATAGGCGTCGATCACCGCTGCATCCCACTGATTGCCGGCCCCGCGGCGGAAGAGCTGCTCGATCTGGTTGACCGGCATTCCTTTGCGGTAGGGGCGGTCGCTGCCCATGGCATCGTAGCTGTCTGCCACGGCCAGGATTCGCGCCATCAGCGGGATTTCTTCCCCTTTGAGTCGGTCGGGGTAGCCGTTGCCGGACCAGGCTTCGTGGTGATTCCGCACTCCGGGAAGAACCGCCTGCAGATTGGTCAGTCCCTGGAGAATCTGATAGCCGATCAGCGGGTGCTGCTGAATTCTGTGGAATTCCTCTTCGGTCAGCTGACCGGGCTTCTGTAGAATGCGGTCGTCGACGCCGATCTTGCCGATGTCGTGCAGCAGACCCGCCAGGTAGAGCTGGTACAGCTCCTGCGGGGGCAGATTCAGTTCTTCGCCCAGCCGCCGGCCAATCAGAGCGACCCGTTCGCTGTGACCGCGGGTGTACGCATCTTTGGCGTCCAGAGTGGAAACCAGCGAGCGGACGAAACTCAGCAGCAGGGCATCGTGCTGGCGGTACAGGTCAATGTTGCGGGAATGCGTGCCCAGAATTGCGGCGATGGAGTTGGCCAGCGAAGCCTGC